>NZ_JBEHGL010000007.1:0-99565 GCF_040225085.1 Streptococcus jiangjianxini
ATCGAGTAGACGCAGTACATCCATTAGAAGTCCCAGAAGTAGATACAGACGGAGACGGAAAAACAGATGCAGCAGAAGCTAAAGCCTTGCAAGATGCGCAAGACGCAGTAGCAAAAGCAGAAGAAGCAGCTCAAGCCGGTAAAGCTAAAAAAGCGGAAGCCGAAAAAGATGGTGTTGTGAATCCAGCCGAGAAAGCAGAAGTCGATGACTTAAACAAAGATACAACGGCTAAGAAAGCCACAGCAACAGATCTAGTCAACGAGCTACCAGGAGGTGCTGCTAAAGAGGGTCTTAAAGCCCGCCTTGACCAAGTGATGACTGCAGAAGTTACCGTCAACGATGCTAATAGCAACGGTAAGGCTGATAGTAAAGAAATCGAGAAACCTGAATTGGATCCAAAAGTTGATGATTCAGAAAACGGCAACTCCGCTAAGACAGGTCACAAAGTTGTCCCAATGGTAACAAAACCCGCCAAACGGACGATGTCACCTCAATCAGTTAAGACATCAGTACCATCTCAAACGAAGAGTGACGAGAGTCTTCCAAGAACAGGCGAAAGAAATAACCCATTAGCTACCATGTATGGTGGTTTGACCATTGCCTTAGCCGCCTTGTTTGCGTCTAAAAAACGTAAAAAAGATCGTGAAGAGTGATGACTGACTATGTTACAAATTAGGCTTTGACAAAGTTACTGAATCAAAATGAAAAATGATGGATAGGTTCCGTCGAAGCTGAAAAAGCACCTCAAAGTTAGGTATTTCTCGATATACTCCCCATATAGTAGACAGTGAAAAAACAAAAATTCACTAGACACTATAAGGGGAGTTTTCAAATGTCCAAAAGAAGTTGAAAATCAGTTGAAGAGAAAGTCGATATTGTCCATACTCATTCAGAATCAAAAATAGCGGAGATCTAGTCTCTATGTGCAATCAATTTTAGTTGGAAAGGAATGAGTTGTTTTATCATAACATTACGATGTCGCTATTTCTGATTTTTATTAGGTGTCAGTTATTATAGTCAAATGAATTAGCTTTCAGACAAGGAATTGAGATGCAGACAGTACTCGCGTAAGGCAAGTCGAAAGTGACGAAGTATCAAAGTTAATTCAAAAGACTATATTGAATCACGAGCAGTCCATCACATAGCTTAGTGACCGATATAGTATCCATAAAGATACGATCAACACTTGGAAGTGTTAGCATTTAGAAAAAATTATGTATAATTAAACCACTAACGACAGAAAATTTAATAGTTCTTTCAAAAAAGTTATGAAATTATTAAAAAAATTGCACTTATCAAAAATTAGGATAGGTGCAATTTTTCATGCGTTTGGCGTGACTACTCCAGCAAGCTTAATTGCAAGGTAGGTCAATAAATGATATACTTTCAAGTAAACTAAAGTAAGCTTTTGAGAGATGGAGATAGAGTGTTTTGACACGATTTTTAATACAACATCATTTTACAAGGAAAGTTCTGGTGACTTATTGCTTTCTCTTGATTTTTCTGGTTGGGAGAAATGTCCCTATTCCAAACGTTGCCCTTGATACCTACTTGTTTTCACAGGAGTCTTCACTAGGATTTGGAGCAGCTGTTACGGGTGGTAATTTATCCCAAATTAGCCTATTTTCACTTGGTTTGGGACCATGGATGTATGCCATGATTTTAAGCCGTGTTTTTAATTTAGGAAAGAAAAATGACCAATCGGTTTCCAAAAAAGTACAGGATCGTAGGCACAATATTATCATGCTAGTGATTGCGATCATTCAGGCACTTGGCATAGCGATTAGTTTGGATTATCAAGTGAATACGATACCAAAGTTAGAGTTAGTATTTATGACGAGTCTCATATTGATTGCTGGTGCTTTTGTCTTGGTTTGGATCGGAAATCGTATTTCGGAAAAAGGTATTGGTGGACCATCTATCTTGGTTATGGTTAATATCTTGCTCTCACAGGAAAGTCTGATGAAAGAAGGGATTACTTTTATAGAAAACCGAGAATTCCTTCTAATAGCTGGTCTTGTTCTCTGGAGCTTATTGGCGGTATTTTTGATGGTGCTGTTTGAAAAAGCAGAATATCGTATTCCAGTTAAACGTGTTGGCATTAACAATAGCCTGTCAGAGGATACTTACATGCCAATAAAAGTCAATACGGCTGGAGGAATGCCTGTAATGTATGGTTTTTCATTGTTAATGTTACCCCAATATTTGATTTTACTTTTAACCTATCTGTATCCTGATAACCCAGCTTGGAAAAAAGCCACCTCTTTCTTTGCCATTACAAGTGCATCAGGTGTTTTACTCTACATGTTGATTATCTTTGTCCTAACCTTAAGTTTTGCTTATATGAATTTCGATACTGTAAAAACAGCTGAAAACATGCGGAAGTCTGGAGATTACATCGCATCGTTAAGACCGGGTTCTGCTACAAAAACGTATCTATCAAAAATAGTTGGGCGTCTAGGGATATTTAGTGGCTGTGTGATGGCTATTGTGGCGAGTCTTCCTTTGATTTATGCTTTAAGTGATCCTAGTTTTCAGCGGATGGCTATGTTGACTGGGATCGCTATGATGATTGCAGGGATTTTGCTTAACCTGATAGACGAAGTCAAAATCAGTCGACTTAGCAAGCAGTATCAAACACTATTTGAGTAAAGGAAGGCTATATGTATTATTTTATCCCAGCTTGGTATGATTCTGTCCGCCCTTTCTACGACACAACACAGCCTTGGTATCGTAAAAAACAAGGGCTTTCCTTTAATGATACGATCAATCATCTTCGGATGTTTAAAGCGACAGAAGCAGAAACACAGCTCACTATTTTTAATTATGCCCCAAATCTAAGGTATTTTCTGCATGAGTATGATCTTTATGAAACGCCTTACTGGTCTTTGTTTGATTATCTTCAAGATATTGAGGATGTTGCGACAAGGGGATTGAATTTTAGAGATTTCGATTGGCCTAAGGGAACGTCATTTGTCTATACCCCATTCATGGTCTTGGCTTATGTCAATCAAAGCTTAATAGCTAAAGTGGAGTTTGGTAATGATGGACAGCTTATTTGGATTGATTATTATGAAGAATCCATTCTAGAGAAGCGTTATGTTTTTGATGACCGAGGCTTTCTTTCTAGTATTTTATGCTTTCAAGATGGGCAAGCTTATTATCAAGATTACTTAAACCAAAGAGGTGACATCCAATTTCGTGAATACTTGACAGCAGAGGATAGGCATGTCCAAATCATGGTTTATGATGAGCAACGTTTTTGGCAAGAACAGTATGGCTCGATGGCTGAATTGGTGGCAGAAGTGGCTTACAGATACTTTTTAGATCACGATCAGGTGGGCGATGTTCTTCTTGTCGCCTTGTCAGAACATCATAACCAAATAGTAGAGGCCTGCCGTGGTGTGAAAGATCTGGTTGTGTCCTTTTTCCAAGAGCGTTACCCAATTGAACTCATGTCTACTGACTTTATCAATCAGAGTGATCTGATTTTAGTGGATCAAGCATCAACAGAATCACTATTGAAAGAACGTGTTCATCCTAAGGTGCTTCATCTTAGTCTCTTTGACACAAGGCTGTCGCTTGGTAAAAGCCAACGGCTACGTGAGTTAATTGTTTATTTCCAAGTTGATGGGATGACACGTGATGACTTGACTCAGAGTTTGGAGTATATTTTTGAGTTGATGTCTGTTAATGACGATGTCATCTTAGCTATTGTGTCTTATGAACAAGACCTGTCGAAAAAAGCTGAACTCATGGCCTATGTTGAACAATTGCTGGGTAGTCGTGAAGAGGATTACCTAAAGTTGATGGCAGAAGTGGATGAAAGTTATGAGATTGATGATGAGGAGGATGAGGATCCTGCCCGCGTTCAACTTCATTTCTTAGTAACGGAACTTGATATTATTGACGTTTTAGACTCAGCACGATTGATTTTGGATATGAGCGAGACCCCAGATCTTTATACGCAGATTGCGGGGATCAGTGCAGGTATTCCACAAGTTAATCGCGTGGAGACAGAGTTTGTGGAACATCAAAAAAATGGTTACCATATCACTAGTATTGCTGAGATTCCAAAAGCGTTAGCTTACTTTTTAGAGGGTCTTAGTCATTGGAATCAATCCTTAGTCCATTCGGTTCAAAAAATTGGTGAGTACACAAGTGGTAATTTGGCTCAAAAAGTAATGGAAAGTGTGGTGGATATTAACAATGACTGATGATAAGATAACTATTTTACAGGTTTCCTATGACAATTGGCAGGATAGTTATCAGATACCAGAAAGGCTAGAGTGGGTTCACCTTAAACCAGACGAGATTGAAGACTTCATCGCTACTGAATTAGCAAAAAAAGAGGAAAACAAACGGTTACAAAAGGAAAATCTTGAAACGCATCCATTGATTCGTTTTCAAGCCGTTTTATATACTGATAGCACGATCGGTGACGACTTCTTAGCCTTAGAGAAATGGATTGAGCCGCACACACTTTACTATCCAAGTGAGCTTAACATTCCTGAATCATTAACTTCTTTGTTTCGTTATAAATTAGCTAGACCATTAGACATGACTGATAAAGTCGCTCTTTTTGATAAGTTGTCAAAAGGCTTGTTTAGTAAACAATATGGCGCTAAGATGGGGATTAAAGAGTTGATGATGTCAAAAACGCTCCTCAAACCCATCAGTTTTGAAGGCAATCGATATACCGTTTTGGATGATGATTTTGGCGATGACTTTGAGCAGGTTGCCTATTATCGCTATAATATTCCCTTTGAATCGGGAAAATATCTGGATTTATGGCAGGAGATAATCCATGATTCGACTGTTGATTTACAACTGAGAGTACAGTTGATTCCTTCGGGCTCTATCTCAGAAATAGCAGAAAATTGGTGTTTTGAAGGCGATCTATTGAAGGAACCTCTGACCTTAGAGGCTTCTGTGGATGGGAACTTATTTGTATCGATTTTTGCCAAAGGTGAAGGAACTTTAAAACTAGGTCCACTCCATTATCGGTTTGCCAGAAAAGGCCTAGGAGAGTATATCCCAGGAGGTGAGCGATTTTCTGACGCAAATGGCCAAGAGTTTATGACCTACTTTAATCCTGGTGACTTGAAGCCTCCTCTTAATGTTTATTTTTCAGGGTATCGTACAGCTGAAGGATTTGAAGGTTTTTACATGATGAAACGCTTTGGAGCCCCCTTTCTTCTGATTTGCGATCCCAGAAATGAAGGAGGGGCCTTCTACCTAGGAAGCGAGAGCTATGAAAATGGCCTTGTTTCAAAAATAAAAGAGACCTTGGATTTCCTTGGATTTACCTCTAAAGACTTAGTCTTGTCTGGTTTGTCAATGGGAACTTTTGGTGCTTTATATTATGGCTCTGAGCTTTCCCCGCATGCTATTGTGGTTGGAAAACCTTTGGTCAACTTGGGAAATATGGCCTACAAAGAACGGTTGAGTCGACCGAATGGTTTCGGTACGTCTTTAGATTTGTTACAAGCTATGTCAGGTGCTCAGGATAACAAAGCAATCGAAGGCCTAAACAATCGTTTTTGGGACAAATTTTTAAAAGCAGACTTTAGTCAGACCCAGCTTGCTCTTGCCTATATGAAAGACGATGACTATGACGATAAGGCCTTCGATGATATTATCGAACACTCACGTGATAAAAAACTAAAAATATATGGTAAAGGCTGGATTGGTCGACATAATGATAATAGTACGGCAGTTGTTGGCTGGTTTGTGTCACAGTATCATAAGATATTGAATCGTGATTTTGATAGGGAGTTGAAATGATATATACAATCACTTGGGATTACGACGCAGGTCGTAGCTACCTTTACGGTTCTGAATTACTATTTCAAGGAACAAGCGTTAGCTTTAAAAATCATTTAATGCCTTCGGGACAGGTGATTAATTGCTGGAAATCGCGAACGAACTTTCAGGCCAATCGTATAGAACCAAGTTTGCCCCTGTTAAGGCAAGGACAAACCTACTTTTTATCGGCAAAGATAGACTGTCAACCAGAGCAGACTTACATGTTGCAAATCACCTTTTACGATCGCTTTGATCGTTCTTTGGGGACCATCACCTTAAAAAATGGTAAGTCCTCCTTTGTCTATCCTGAGGGTGCCTATGCCTATGATATCAGTCTGATCAACGCTGGATGTTCTTCCATGGTGTTTGACTTTATGTTGTTATCCGATGAGCCAATCCCATCGGAGCAACTAACCTTTGTCAAAGATGATATCTTTTATAAAGATGGTAACAAACCCTTATCAGTCATTTTTGTAGAGAATCCAACACACCCCATCACTTCAAATGACCTGTCCATTATGGAGCAAATAGGTAATGTTTATCTTGTTTCAGATGCAAGGGATGCAAAAGATTTTTATTTAGAAGAGGATTTTGTCAAGCGATTGACAGATACCCTTTATGGGCTGCAGTACGACCGCTTGCGGTTGATTGGCTATGGTCCAAAGGGGAATCTTGCGGTGCTTCAGATGATGGAGCGTATGGATGATTGTGAGGCTTTTATCACTTCTGATTTAGGGGATAAAGAAACCTATATTGAGCATTTTCAAAAAGACGGTCGTAAGCTCGCCTCCCCCATTGAAGAATTATTTGAGAGATACCGTTACTCCACCTCACTAATCATATATGACAGAGTATCAGAGAGTGGAAGCCATGATTTAGGGATTGTTAAAAATAGATATAACCAAATGGACAGGCTGGCTAGTTTGCCATTTATAACATAAAAAGAGAGTATGAGTAATATCAAAGATTATTTCACCTTAGATTTTTATCGCTTGAAGAGGATTCAAAAGCTGGTTGATGAGATTAATGGACTAGCAGATGAGATGGGCTCGCTATCGGATAGTGAGTTGAAGCATAAGACAGTAGAATTTCGAAAACGCCTGAAAAAGGGTGAAAGTTTGGACAGTTTGCTACCTGAAGCCTATGCAGTAGTGCGTGAAGCGGACAAGAGAGTTCTTGGGAAATTCCCTTACGATGTGCAAGTCATGGGGGCGATTGTTCTTCATCAAGGAAATCTTGCCGAAATGAAAACAGGAGAAGGCAAGACCTTGACGGCCACCATGCCTCTCTACTTGAATGGTTTGACAGGGGACGGTGCCATCTTGGTCACTACAAATGCCTACCTGGCATGTCGAGATGCTGAAGAAATGCGTCCTGTCTATACTTTCCTTGGGTTAACGGTTGGTATTGGTGTTCGTGAAGACGAGAAAAAAATAGAAATTCCTGAGAAAAAGAGAATCTATGCCTCAGACATTATCTATACCACTAATTCGGTATTAGGGTTTGATTATCTTATCGATAATCTAGCTCCTAATAAATCCAAAAAATACATGCGTGAGTTAAACTATGTTATCGTTGACGAGGCAGACTCGGTCTTACTTGACTCCGCACAGACCCCCCTCGTTATCTCAGGGGCACCGAGGGTTCAGTCTAACCTTTATGACATTAGTAATCAGTTTGTGTCAACTTTAGTTGAAGGTGACGATTACTATGTAAATCTAGAGCAAAAAGAGGTCTGGTTAAAACAAGAAGGCATGGATGCTGCCGAAAGTTTCTTCGCTCTGCATGATATTTATGACGTCACACACTTTGAGTTAGTTCGCCATGTCAATCTTGCTCTAAAGGCCCACACCTTATTTACCTTAGGAAAAGAATATGTCGTGGAAAATGGCAAGGTCCAGTTGCTCGATCAAACCAACGGCCGTATCCTTGAGTCCACCAAACTCCAGGGAGGACAACATCAAGCTATTGAGGCTAAAGAAATGGTTAAACTATCACCTGAAATGCGTGCGATGGCGTCAATCACCTATCAAAATCTCTTTCTTCTTTTTCGAAAGATCGCCGGCATGACCGGAACTGGTAAACCAGCGGAAGAAGAATTCATCGAGATTTACAACATGGAAGTCATCCGCATACCGACCAATAAGCCTGTTCAGCGAAAAGATTTACCAGATAAAATCTTCACCACCTTACCCGAGAAGGTTAATGCCTGCGTACAGGAAATCAAACGGATCCATCGGACAGGACAACCGATTCTGGTCGTGTCAGGATCAGTTCGAATGTCAGAACTCTTTTCTGAGATATTGTTGATGGAAGGGATTCCTCATAGCTTACTTAATGCCTATAACGCTGCGAAGGAAGCGCAGATGATTGCTGAAGCAGGAAGACTTCATGCGGTTACCGTTGCCACCAATATGGCAGGACGTGGTACGGACATTAAATTAGCAGAAGGTGTTCGAGAATTAGGGGGCTTAGCGGTTATTGGAACAGAGCGCATGCTTAATGAGCGTATGGATTTGCAGATGCGTGGGCGTTCGGGTAGACAAGGCGATCCAGGTTTCAGCGAGTTTTATGTCTCTCTTGAAGATGAATTACTAACGCAGTATGGGGCTTCTTGGATTGAACAGTACTTCAAGAAACATCGAGATAGCATTGATGAGTATCGTCCTAAAGAATTACGGCAAAGGCGTTTTAAAGCAGCCATTACCAAGGCTCAAGCAGCTAGTGAGAGTTCAGGGAAAGAGTCTAGGACAACGATTGTTCAGTACGATGAAAGTGTTAAAATTCAACGTAATTTTATCTATCAAGAACGTAATCGTGTGTTAAACGGTAGCAGCGAAGGCTTTGATGTTCAACAAATCATCGAAGACGCTCTGACAGACTTCATTGATAGTCAGGATGAGTTAACGCCTTTTATGGTTGAACGCTATATTTTCGATCACCTCTCTTATGAGTTTACAGACTTTCCCGATGATTTTGACGCGACAGATAAAGAAGCGGTCAAAGCCTACTTATGGGAACTGATCACAAAAGAGCAAGAACGAAAAGAAAGTCTCATTACCAAAGATTTTGAGACCTTCCGTCAGACAGCAGTTTTAAAAGCTATTGATGAATCATGGATTGAAGAAGTGGACTACTTGCAGCAACTACGCATCGTTGTTCAAGGACGGCAATCAGCACAACGTAATCCAGTCTATGAGTATCATAGCGAAGCGATCCAATCCTACCAACGCATGAAAAAGGATATTAGAAACTTAGCCTTGCAGTACCTAATGCTAAGTGACGTTTCTTATAACAAGAAAAACAAATTGGAGATTCATTTCGTCTAAAAAGGGAGAAAAAATGACAGTCTATAATATTAATCTAGGGATTGGCTGGGCCAGCTCAGGTGTCGAATACGCTCAAGCCTATCGCTCAACGGTCTTTAATCAGTTAGGCATTGATGCAAAATTTATTTTCATGGATTTTATCTCACAGGATAATATTTGTGATTTGACCCGCAACATTGGCTTTAAAGACGAGCAAGTCATCTGGTTATACACACACTTTACTGATCAAAAAATAGCACCGACTACCTACACTTTAGCTGATCTTAAAGCTGATTTTCACGGAAATCTCGAGCGGATTGAAAAAAATCAAAAGGTCGTCAAGTATTTTTATCCAGATCAGGATGTCTTTTTGACAGCTTATTTGAAAAATGAAAACGAAGATATCGTCCATCGGGTAGAGTATGTGTCTCGAGGCAGCTTGATCCGAAAGGACTTTTTCAGCTATACTCGAAGCTTTACCGAGTATTACACACCACGTGATGGTAGGGCTTATCTCTACCAGCGTCGTTTCTTTAATGAAGATGGATCGGTTGCCTTTGAGGAAATCATCGATGGTGACCATGTGGTCTATCGTCATCAGGACTTTATCTGTTATTCCAAAGAAGAACTGGTCGCTGAGTTTATGAAGAGCCTATCACTTAGCGATAAAGACTTTGTCATTCTTGATCGTTCAACTGGAACAGGACAAGCCGTCTTTAAATACGTTAAACCTGCTCGTTTAGCCGTTGTCGTCCATGCGGAGCATTTCAGTGAAAATGCAGTGACCAATGACACTATTTTATGGAATAATTACTACGAATACCAGTTTACCAATGCTGATAAGGTCGATGTTTTTATCACAGCTACGGATGCTCAGAAGCGCCTACTTGGTGAGCAGTTTAGACAATTCACCAAACATGATCCAAAGATTGTGACGATTCCGGTTGGTAGTTTAGACCAACTTCGCTACCCTGACAAAGAGCGAAAAGCTTATAGCATGTTAACTGCCTCACGTCTAGCTACCGAAAAACACGTGGATTGGCTGGTTAAAGCCGTCATTGAAGCGAAAAAAGTCCTTCCTGAATTAACCTTTGATATCTATGGTGCCGGTGGTCAGGACGCTAAGCTTCGTCAAATCATTGAAGAAAACAAGGCACAAAATTATATTCAACTAAAAGGTCACCAAGACATGACAGCTATTTATAAAAACTATCAAGTCTACTTATCAGGGTCTAAAAGTGAGGGCTTTGGCTTGACCTTGCTTGAGGCGGTAGGGTCTGGTTTGCCGCTCATTGGCTTTGATGTTCGCTATGGAAATAAAACCTTTATAAAAAATGGAGAAAATGGCTACCTCATTCCAAGATCTGAAACTGATGATGAAGCTTGGATTGTGAGTGAGTTTGTGGATAAGATTGTGAACCTCTTTAAATCGGGTATGCTCGAAACGGCTCATGAGGTTTCATATGACTTGGCCAAAGATTATCTCACAACTGAAGTGGAAGAAAAATGGCGAGTACTGATTGAGGAGGCAAGACGATGATTAATCTATTTGAAACTTACGACCAAAATAGCTGGGATTTGCACTATTCCCTCATTGTATCAGGTTATAACAACCCAACGATTGCCATTACAGATGATGGCTTTCTACCAGAGGATGTGACCTCGCCTTTCTTGTATTTCACAGGATTCTCTGAAGGTAGTGGACGCCCACTTTACTTCAACGAAGTTCCGGTTCCAGACTATTGGGAGATAGCTGGCAATAACACGCAAGGTGAGATCTTAGATTACGAGAAAAAACGGGCTATCATTAACTATGCCAACCCCAAACACCTTCGTCAGGTGAAATCGGTGGATTGGTTGGATGAACAGGGGCGTCATCGTTTAACAGATCGTTACAATAAATACGGCAGTCGTTTTGCCCAAACCAACTATAATATCGATGGGCAAGCGACACTAACCTCTTATTTCAACCAAAAAGGGCAGGAAGTCCTAACTGAAAACCATAACACTGGCGATATCATTTTGAACTTTAAAGGGCAAGTTTATATCTTTAAGAACCGTTCAGAGTTTGTCATTTTCTATTTAAAAACAGCCCAGTTTAATCTAGATCGTATTTTCTACAACTCCTTGGCAACTCCTTTTCTAGTAGCTTATCGTCTCAATGAACCTGGCGATGATGTCCTGTTCTGGCAGGAAAGCCTAGCTGATCAACTTCCGGGGAATATGACAGTTGCCTTGCGTGGCGATTACGCGCGTCAAACGACAGTGATTGCTCAAAATTATGCAGCTTATGAAAAAATGCAAGACCTCATGACGAAGGAACAAAAAGAGAAAACCCATTTCCTAGGCTTTCTTTATCCATTTAGAAGGCAAAACAACCATCGTAAGGAGGCTCTAATCTTAACAAACTCTGATCAGTTGGAGAATGCTGAGCAACTCATTCGTCAGCAACAAACGCTTCACTTCCATATTGGAGCCATTACGGAAATGTCAAGTAAGCTGATGGACTTAGGACGCTATCCAAATGTTAGCCTATACCCTAACATCTCACAAGGTAATGTGACGAAGTTGTTTGAACAGTGTGATATTTACCTTGATATTAACCATGGCAACGAAATCCTCTCTGCCATCCGAACGGCTTTTGAAAACCGTATGGCGATCTTGGCTTTCGATAATACTTGTCATAATAACCATTATATTGCTCAAGAAAATACTTTTTCCGCCGATGATCCTGACAAGATGAATGCTAGATTAGAGAAAATCACAACTCAAGAACCAGCAATGGCAGCAGTATTAAGACTTCAGCATGAGGGGGCAAATGTTGAAAGCAAATCCAATTATCAAACATTTATTGGGTAGGTAGAGATGACAAAAAAAAATCCATTGCAAGAAAGTATCTCCAAACGATTATCTGAAGAACGTTATCAGCCACCGAAAGAGGATAAAGCCCCTAAAAAATTTGACTTTCAGCTCATCATCATCCTGACCATCTTGGGGGGGTTGATTGCTAGTATCGTTTCCTTAATTCAATACTTTTTTAATTAAAAAGCAAGAATTTTTTATTCATTAGAATCAGGGATAATATAAAACAAAACCATGACAGATAGGAATTATCCGTCATGGTTTTGTGATTTCTGAGACAAAAGAGAGATGAAATTGTTAAAAATAGGTTTTTTAGATAAAAAAAGGGCAATACTTGTAGTAAAATTGTCAGATTTTTGTTATAGTATTGCTTAGGGAATTCTGACATTTTTAAGAGGAGAGTTCTTAAATTATTATACTTAGGAGGATTACATGCGTCGCAAACAATTTAATAAAGAATTCGACGAAGTCAATCGCAAAAGTCGTGTCAAAATGCACAAGTCCGGTAAGAGCTGGGTTAAGACAGTAATGTCACAACTAAGTCTTTTACGTGTGGCAGGCAAGGGAGCAAGTCAAACGGTTCGTATCAAGGATATTGATTCTATTCAAACGTCTAATATGACAGCCCTTAAAGCCTTGCTGGCCGCAGGAGCAATCGGTGGGGGCACGATGGTAGCTGATACCGTTGTTCAAGCAGCGGAAGAAACGCAAACAACAGAATCAGGTGAAGCATCTGAGTCTACTCTTGAGGAAGTTGTTGTTGTCGAAGGAAACGCAGTGGCAGAAGATGAGGCAGGGGTTGATGCGTCAGCATCTGAGTCGACTGAAGAAGCATCCCTTTCACTGTCTGAAAGTCTCAAAGAGAGTCTCTCGATTAGCCAGTCAGAAAGCGTAGCATCAGAATCAACGTCACTATCTGTATCAGCGTCAGAAGAAGCTGCAGCATCAGCATCAGAGGCATCAACTGCCGACTCATCATCAGCTGACAAAGCAGATTCATCAGCTTCAAAAACACCTGAGAGTGCATCAAAACTAGCAGGACAAGAAGAACCCGTAGCAGAAATTGAACCAAAGACAGAACCGGCAACTGAAAATCTGTTAGCTACTGAGGAAGACTCAACACCAGATTCAGAAGAAAAAGTAGTCACTAACGTGATCCCTAGCCCTAGCGCTTTGCTAGAACCAAATGCTGAAACACCTGAAGCTGCCAAAGCCTTGGCAGACACTGATTCTGTTGCTAAAGACGGCCTTGAAGCAGCGGCAACACCTTATGCTGGACGTGTTGGAGTGAGATCTGTTGATGATAGCACTCAAGGAACAGCTGTAGATGGATCAGCAGATGTTTCTAACGATGCTACAATCAAAACGGGTACTCGTGCTTTTGACAGTGATTTACAACAAGCGTCACAAGAAGGTGCGATTTATTCACCAGGTGAAAAAGGTCAAACACAAGGTTATGAAGGTAAAGCTTGGATTTACAGAGGCGGAAACATCAATAACTTTAACGCTAAAGATGCTGAGCCACTACCAAATACAAAAGTTTACTTACAATGGGTAGATGGTAAAGGATTTGTATCTCCAGTTTATTACACTACGACAAATCCAGATGGTTCTTACTACTTTAATCTTAAACAAAAATTAATTGATCAAACTGGTCAAGAACATCAATTCCGAACAGCAGGTGATGCTAAGTTCGCAGTAAGAACTTGGGTAGAAAATCCAGACCCATCAAAATACAACGTGATTAAACACGGTGACCAAAAATATGGTTTCCATACTCGTACAAACCGTACAAATGAATCATGGGACTTCACAGCAGGCATTAACCGTATCGTAAATGGTCAAGTACTTGTTCAGGAGATTCCACGTCAAAACGACTGGTTGATGAAACCTAAAGACCAATGGACAACAGCACCTCATTCAGATGGTATTTGGCCAAATGAAGGTAATTACGGCAAGGTTTCAGGTAAGGTTTGGTATGAAACAAACGACCCAGCTGGTTCAGACTCCCGTGCATGGAAAAAAGATTCATGGGATATTAGTGCAACAGGTGTTAAAGTTGTTGCTTCGTACGTAAATGATGATATCGCACGTCAATTCGATGCATGGAAAAAAGATCATAAAGGCTACACCACAGAAGATTTCAAAGCAGCACAAGAACAAATTGTCAAAGAATACCAAGCTAAACATGGTGTCGGTTCTCACATTGCAGAAACAGTTGTTGGTACCGTAGATTCAAAAGGTGACTATTATATTCCATTTAAAGGTTTATATGGTCAGAGTGCACAAAAGCAAGGTTCTAAAACTTCAGATGAACAATATGGTAAATTAGTTGAAGAAGCAGATGTTAATCATAGTTCATTAGCACAATGGAATGGTGGGCTCATCCCTAAAGTACACAGTCATATTAACTCTGATTACATGTATGTAAGTGCGCTTATTGATGATTATGCAATTTGGAGCAATAACTATCAAAGCAATATGTTTACAAGCGCACACACAGGAATTGATCTTTTCGATACGAAAATGTTACTAGGGAATAACGGATATGATCAAAACTTCATCGCATTAGCACCGCAACCAATTCATGATGTATTGGTATATGATTCTGAGAGGAACTTTGCCGTTCCTGGTGATACAGCAGAAACAAGAACTGGTGGATTGCTACCATCACGTGACTATCAAGTTCAATGGTTCAAAGATGGTCAGCCAGTTGGTGAAGCAGTTACAAAAACATCTAATGTAGATGGCACGCTTTCTTCAGTACCTTTTAAAGTTCCAGAAAACTTAGATAAGAATGCAACGTATACATCAGCAGTATTTTTACCAAACCAAAAAACAGATGATTTATATAGTGCGCTTGCTTTAGATTCATTCACAGCAGTTGTTGATGAAAACACGATCGCCGATAACGTTATCAATGAACCAGCCTATAAGGATACCACAGTAGAAGCAGGTAAAACAGCAACCGTATCGCCAACATTTACCGGCAAAGATGGTAAAACAATTGATATCACAAAAGTTCCATTAGTAGAAAATCCATTTGATATTGGTGAAGTAGGGGAGGATTTCCCTAAAGATGATGTAACCGTAAATCCGAAAACAGGTGAAATTGAATATAGCACAAATGATGGAGATGCCGGTAAAGAAATCACTGTACCTGTAGTTGTGACCTATGCTGATGGTACAACAGATACCGTTAATGCGAAATTCACCGTAACTGAAAAAGGTAAGAAACAAGCAGACCAATTCACTCCTGAATACCCATCTACAGATGCAACACCAGGAACAGAAGTAGCATCAGAAAAACCAAGCTTCAAAGATGAAAAAGGCACTCCAACTGAAGCGCCATCAGGCACAAAATATGAGTTAGGTAAGGATGCCCCGGCAGGAGCTAAAGTTGATCCAGATACAGGGGTTGTGACATACACACCAGCTGATGGAGATACAAACACAACAGTTTCAGTACCAGTTGTAGTAACATATCCAGATCAGACTACAGATGAAGTAACAGCGTCATTTAAGGTTGGTGAGAAAACAGAAGAAGGTAAAACGCAAGCTGACGAGTTTGAACCAAAAGTAACTCCTGAGGTAGTTGAACAAGGTGGAACAGTAGACTTAACCGACAATCTTGACTCTATTACAGATAAATCTGGAAATCCAGTAGATATCAGTGTGGGAATAAAAGATGTGACACCAGAAGGGTCAATCGATACAAACAAACCTGGGAAATACACGGGTAAAGTAGAAATTACATATCCTGATAAATCAACGGAAATAGTAGATGTACCAGTGACGGTTACAGAAAAAGGTAAGACACAAGCAGACCAATTCACTCCTGAATATCCATCTACAGATGCAACGCCAGGAACAGAAGTAAGTTCGACACCAATTTTCAAAGATGGAAATGATTCGCGAGTAGAAGTACCGGCCGATACCAAATTTGAACTAGGAGAAGATGCCCCAGACGGTGCGAAAGTAGATCCTAAGACTGGTGTAGTCACCTTCACGCCAACGGATGATCAAGCTGATAAAAACATTACTGTGCCAGTTAAAGTGACTTATAAAGACGGTTCAACTGAGACGGTTGAGTCAAAATTTGTGGTAGGACCTAAGACTGTAGATAGTACTGATGATTCCTTGTCAGCTTCAGCTTCTCAATCAGACAATGAGTCAATGTCAATCTCAGCTTCTGAATCAACAAGTGCTGCAGATTCAGCATCAATCCGCAAGTCAACTGATTTGTCAGAATCAATCTCTGCGTCGTTATCAGATTCAGTATCAACGTCAAACTCAACTGTTTCAGATAGCATGAGTGCAAGTGATTCAGTATCTGTTTCAAAAGTGGTTTCTGATTCCGTTTCAAATTCTGTTTCAACCTCAGATAGCTTCTCAACAAGCCTATCAGCTCTTGTTTCAGAATCACAACTAGATGCTTCAAGTTCAGAGTCATTGTCACAATCATTGTCAGAGTTCAACTCAGCATCTGCAAGTGCTTCAGTATCTGAATCAAACCGCTTGAGCGAGTCAACATCAGCATCAACGTCAGCACGTGATAGCTTAAGTACCTCAGCTTCAGAGTCTAAGTCAGCATCAACAAGCGCTTCAGATTCTAAGTCATTGTCAGTTGCAGCGTCAGAATCAATGTCAGATTCAGTCCGTGACAGCCAATCAGCAAGTGCTTCAGCTTCTAAGCTAGCTTCTGAATCAGCATCAACGTCATTATCAAACAACTCAAACGTTGATAGTGACAGCTTGTCAGTAAGTGCCTCAACACGTGATTCACTCTCAAATGCAGTAAAAGACTCAGCATCAATGAGTGCCTCAACACGTGATAAAGAGTCAGCTTCTGTCTCAACATCAGAATCAGACTCACGTTCAATGAACGCGTCACTTTCAGCATCAGCATCAACAAGCTTGAGTGCGTCATTGTCAACCGTTGTCTCAGAGTCAGCTTTATTGTCAGATTCAACATCAGCTTCAATCTCAGGATTGAACAGTGTGTCTGTATCAGCGTCAAGCTCAATGAGTGCTAGCCAATCAGTATCAGCTGCTGCTTCACAATCAGCTTCAGCTTCTGAATCAGATTCACGCTCAATGTCAATCTCAGCTTCTGAATCAACAAGTGCTGCCAATTCAGCATCAATCCGCAAGTCAACTGATTTGTCAGAATCAATCTCTGCCTCATTGTCAGATTCAGTATCAACGTCAAACTCAACTGTTTCAGATAGTATGAGTGCAAGTGATTCAGTATCTGTTTCAAAAGTGGTTTCAGATTCCGTTTCAAATTCTGTTTCAGCCTCAGATAGCTTCTCAGCAAGCCTATCAGCTCTTGTTTCAGAATCACAACTAGATGCTTCAAGTTCAGAGTCATTGTCACAATCATTGTCAGAGTTCAACTCAGCATCTGCAAGTGCTTCAGTATCTGAATCAAACCGCTTGAGCGAGTCAACATCAGCATCAACGTCAGCACGTGATAGCTTAAGTACCTCAGCTTCAGAGTCTAAGTCAGCATCAACAAGCGCTTCAGATTCTAAGTCATTGTCAGTTGCAGCGTCAGAATCAATGTCAGATTCAGTCCGTGACAGCCAATCAGCAAGTGCGTCAATGTCAGCGTCAGAATCACTTTCAGCTTCATTGTCATTATCAAACAACTCAAACGTTGATAGCGACAGCTTGTCACTAAGTGCTTCAACGCGTGATTCATTATCAAGCTCAGTAAGTTCTTCAGTATCAATGAGTGATTCAGCTCGTGATAAAGAGTCAGCTTCAGTGTCAGCGTCAGACTCAATGTCACGTTCAATGAATGCGTCACTTTCAGATTCAGCTTCAACAAGCTTGAGTGCGTCATTGTCAACCGTTGCCTCAGATTCAGCTTCATTGTCAGATTCAACATCAGCCTCAATCTCAGGATTGAACAGTGTGTCTGTATCAGCGTCAAGCTCAATGAGTGCTAGCCAATCAGCAAGTGCTTCAATGTCAACAAGTGTATCAAGCTCAATGAGTATGAGTCTATCAACTTCGACAAGTACATCAATGTCAATGAGTACTTCAAGCAGTTTGAGTGCTTCAATGAGCGTGAGCGCAAGTGCCTCAGCGAGTCAATCTGATTCAGCATCAGAGTCAGCTAAGACACTTCCAAACACTGGTGAAGAAACCAACAATGGTCTTTTAGCAGGTATCGGACTTCTTCTCGGAGCAGGTCTCGTTGCTAAACGTAAAAAAGATCAAAAATAATTAGTATTTCATTCACAATATAGTGGAGAATTAGACTCTCTAAAATTGTGATTAGAAAAACTGATAGTTGACTTTAGAACAACTGTTCTAAAAGATACCAAAAAGCAAGGGAATGAATTCTCTTGCTTTTTTGATTTTCTGAAGTGTCAGAGTATAGTCAAATGAATTAGCTTTCAGACAAGGAACAGAAAGACGCAGACAGTACTCGTTTACGGCAAGTCTAAAGTGAAGATGTATCAAAGTTAATTCAAAAGACTATAGAGGGTTCCATATGACTTATGAATGGTTTGATTAAGTCATATGGCTTTTTTGATACTGAAAAATCTGTCTTTGTTACAGAGATATTCATCGGTCAGCAAAAAAGAGGCTATCAAGATTTAAAAAAAAAGATTGACAAACCTTTTTTTAAACCATATAATTAACTAGTTAAGTTTATAGTTAACTGGTTAAATATAATAGCAGTTACTGATTTTTTGGAAAGGAGTTTTATATTGAAGAAAAAGCCTTTAGGTCTCGGGTTGCTTATCATCTGTTGCCTATCTTTAGTTTGTCTTTTTGGGTGTCACTCTAAGAAGCAAAGTCATGATAAAGGGGTACGTATTGTAACCAGTTTTTATCCCATCTATGCCATGACAAAATATGTCTCGGGAGACTTGAATGATGTTCGAATGATTCGTTCAAGTGCAGGCATTCACAGTTTTGAACCATCACCAAATGATGTTGCGGCTATCTATCAAGCTGATTTATTTGTTTACCATTCTCATACTCTAGAGAGTTGGGCTGGTGATTTAGATGCCAATAGTCATCACTCTGATGTGAAAGTGCTAGAAGCTGGTAAAACCTTAAAATTGCAAAGAGTGGCTGGTTTAGAAGATCTTAAAGTAGACAAGGGGATCGATCCTGCAACTCTGTCTGACCCTCATACATGGTCAGATCCTTTACTTGCTGCTGACGAGGCAGATGTTATTGCCGCTAAATTAAGTCAAGTTGATCCTGAGCACAAAGCCATTTATCAAAAAAATGCTAGCCGCTTTCGTAAGGAGGCTAACAAGATTTATAAAGACTACAAGAAAAAGTTTAAAAGCGTTTCATCGCGTACCTTTGTGACGCAACACACAGCCTTTTCGTATGTGGCTAAGCGTTTTGGATTAACTCAGTTAGGAATTGCTGGGATTAGCCCTGAACAAGAACCAACAGCACGGCAATTGAAGGAAACAAGAGATTTTATCAATACTTATAAGGTTAAGACGATTTTTGTTGAATCAAATGTATCTCCTAAGATTGCCCAGACAGTTGCAAAATCAACTGGTGCTAAGCTAAAAATGCTTAGTCCCCTGGAAGCTGATCCTAAAAATAATCGTACTTACCTTGATAATGTTAAGGCAAATTTAGACATTCTTTATCAAGAATTGAAATAAACAGGAGGTTAATATGAAACAGAAACAAGTGCTGACTGCTGCTGCGGCCATTGCTTTATTGGCAAGTGTATCTAGTTATCAACTAGGGCGGTATCAAGCTGAGCAAAAACACGATAATCAGGTTGCTTATGTTAATGACTCTAAAGCAAACAAGAACAAGATAGCTAAACACAAAGGTGACAAGTCCCCAGAACAGATCAGTAATGAAGAAGGCATCACAGCTGAACAAATCGTAGTAAAAATCACGGATAAAGGCTATGTTACCTCACATGGTGACCATTATCATTACTACAATGGTAAAGTTCCTTATAATGCTTTAATTAGCGAAGAGTTGATGATGAAAGATCCTAATTATGTTTTTAGTGAATCAGACGTTGTCAATGAAGTTAAAGACGGCTACATCATTAAAGTAAATGGAAAGTATTACCTCTATCTTAAAGAAGGTAGCAAGCGAACCAATCTTCGTACCAAGGAACAAATTGCCCAACAAGTCGAAAAAGGGACTTTAGAAGCTAAACAACAGGGCAAGCAAGGTCGTCATTCATCCTCAAATGCTGGATCTCCTGAGAAGGCAAAAGCGATCAAAGCAGCGAAGAAGGATGGTCGTTATACGACTGATGATGGCTACATTTTCAGTCCGACAGATGTCGTAGAAGATACTGGCGATGCCTTTATTGTGCCTCATGGGAATCATTTCCACTATATTCCTAAAGCAGACTTATCAGCAGGCGAATTATCTGCAGCGCAGTCTTACTGGAATAAGAAATCAGGAAAATCAAATAGCAATCATAGTTCCAAAACAACTATTTCAGCCGCAGCACCTGCTCACAAGGCTAAGCAGAAAGCTCCAAGTTATCATAGCGATCACCAGGCGGTTGCCCCTTCGGCATCAGCCAAGCCAAATACTTCCCAGATTGCTAAGCCAAATGCTGGGACGACTGTTTCAAAACCAAACATTACAACGTCTGAAAAGCCAGATTCAGCAGTGAAAGAATCAGTCTTGGACAAGATTTTAAAACGTCTCTATGCCCAGTCATTATCTGAAAGACATGTGGAAAGTGATGGGTTGGTTTATGATCCAGCTAAGATTACAAGTTTTACTAAGACAGGCGTTTCTGTTCCACATGGCAACCATTTTCACTTTATCCATTATAAAGACATGTCTCCTTTGGAACTAGAAACGACGAAGCAAGTTGCTATCTATCATGGGATCACCATTGAAGGATTAACTGATAAAAAAGAGGATCCTAAAACTAGTTCACGACCAACAAGCCCTAAGAAAGAAGACATAGCACCATCAACAAGTGCTAAGAAAGAGGACACAAGACCATCAACGAGTCCTAAGAAAGAGGACACAAGACCATCAACGAGTCCTAAGAAAGAAGACACAAGACCATCAACGAGTGCTAAGAAAGAGGACACAAGACCATCAACGAGTCCTAAGAAAGAGGACACAGCACCATCAACGAGTCCTAAGAAAGAAGACACAGCACCATCGACAAGTGCTAAGAAAGAAGACACAGTACCATCGACAAGTGCTAAGAAAGAGGACACAGCACCATCAACAAGTGCTAAGAAAGATGATACAACTTCTCAAAGTTCGAAACCGAATCCATCAAAAACAGATAGCACCAAACCTACTAAGCCAATCGTTTCAGCCGAAGAGGAAGGCCATCATGTTACACCTAAAGAGGAACGTAAGGGCAAACCAAATAGCCAGATTGTTTACAGTCCAGAAGAAATAGCAGCAGCCAAAGCAGCAGGAAAATACACAACTTCTGATGGTTACATTTTTGATGCTAAAGACATTAAGGAAGATGCTGGTAGTGGTTATGTGATTCCTCATATGACACATGAGCATTGGGTTCCTAAAAAAGATCTTTCTAAAGAAGAATTAAAAGCTGCAGAAGACTTCCTTGCTTCTAAAGAAGAGTCAGGCGCTTCAGAAGAAGTAAGTAAGGGTAGAAAAGCAAAAGATATTTATGAAGCCATTGAACCTAAAGCGATTGTTGATCCAGATGATTTGATTTATGGAATCGCTCAAGCAACACAATATCGTGATGGGACCTTTGTTATTCCTCATAAAAATCATTATCATTATGTCAAGTTAGATTGGTTCGATGAAGATCCGGATATTCTAAAAGATTTCGATAAGACTTATAGCCTTGAAGATTACCTGGCAACGGCTAAATACTACATGATGCACCCTGAAAAGCGTCCAAAAGTGAAAGAATGGGGGAATGACGCCCAAATTGCCAAGGATGCTGATAAAGCTGATAAAAAAGAAACGCCTAAGAAGTCAGATAAACAAGAAAGTAAGAAAGAAGTCCAAAAACTGGCACATGAACTCTTTGAAGAAGCAACTCCTAAAAAAATTGTGCCATTAGATCAAATTAGGGCTCATATGGCCTATGCTGTTGGTTACGAGAATAAATACCTGATTGTTCCACACCTTGATCATTATCACAATGTGCCATTGCATTGGTTTGACGGTGGAAATGGTTGGGAAGCTCCAGAAGGTTACAGCTTGTCTGATCTCTTTTCAACGATAAAATACTATATGCAACATAGGGATGAGCTTCCAAAAGAAGATGGTTGGGGAGACGATAGCGATCACGGTAAAACAGATACAAGTGAAAACGATGTTACAACAACTGAAACTGAAACTAAGACCAACGAGCAAGAAACGACTGACCAATCAAGTTCTGAAACTGATGCTAACGCGGAAGCAGAAGACGATAGTGAAGATCTAGATGAATTTGACTTGGCTCTACGTCAAAATGCGCAACAGTACGGGATGGATCCTGACACTTTCGAGGATAAACTTCTAAAAATTGCGCTTAAATATGGCGTCAGCATGGAAAACTTCGCATATCCTGGTAATTCAGTGGTTCAGTTGACCAAATCAGATGGTAGCACTGTTCGGGTTAACATTCAGACACTTGAAGAAATCGCGTCTTAATCTTTTCTTATAATAGACGAATTTCCAAACAATTACTGGTTTTTAACGACCGAAGCACAATGATTTCAATCTTTGAGTTATCAATAGTGAAATCATTGTGCTTTTTTGCTGTGGTCACGAGGCTTAAGAGTTTGTTTTTAGACTTGATCTATCCTTTCGTCACATAGCCTTATACGTATCGAAGGGGTGTATGTTTTCAAAAAAATTCAAACGATAGGTAGAGTACCTATTTTCTACTCTTAGTCATACCGAGAGAGCGGCTTCATCTTTGGTTAGCGCTTAATGCTACTAAAGTTATGATTCCATCATTTCAGTTGAAAAGCCGAATGTCTTTGATGACTGAATTAGCGGCTTCTTATTGGAAGATAATATCAGGCAGTTGGCGAGCATTGCTAAGACAAAGTTTTGACGCTTCTTATCAGAATCAGTCTTATGAGACTCTTATACTAATTCAAAATCAAAAATAGGGGAGATCCAGTCTCTGTGTACAATCGACTGTAGTTGGGAAGGAATGAGTTATTTTGTTATAACATTATGATGCCTCTTTTTATGAATTTTGATAAGTAATAGTATACACAGCAAACAGCTTCATCATCCTTGGAGGAGATTTCCCCGCAAGAGGTATGATGAAGCTGTTTTTTAGTGATGCACGACATTATCTGCTTTTTTGATCTTATCAATAATTGCTTTGGCTTGGTCGGATTGAAAAAAGTCAAGCGTTGTTTTAGGAACAAGTGTTTCTAGTAGTTGCCAATTGTCTTCTTTGATGGCTAAGCGAGCCGTTGAAGCACTGATGAATTGCTCTTGATTACTTGTCATTTTTCGCGGTACAACAACAAGCTCAATCTGATGTTGTTTTAGTTGCTGCGCCATGGTGTCATTGTAGATAGCAGTAACTTGACTACTTGGTTCTTCCCCAACGTAGCGTTTCGTAATGCCTAATTGTTTAGCAATGTTTAAAAAGATCTGGGTATCTAACAAGGCTTGGCTTTCAATCACTTGACTTTCTTCTTTTTGAAAATAACTTGGAAAAGTGGCTTGGCTAATCAGATAAGGCCCAGTTTCGTGGAAAATAATGTTGTTCAAATGTGACAATCCAGATATGATGAGCTTTTGACGAACTGAGGAAGGAACAAGACTCTTATCCTCGCTAACCATAAAAAGATGGACTATATCGTTTTCTGCAGCAGCTTTTTCCACCAGATATTGATGACCGAGTGTAAAGGGATTAGCATTAATAACAAGAGCGGCTATCTTATCAGAATGTTCCGTAGGTCTCTCCAAAGAGGATAGATAATCTTGGAATCCTGTTTTTTTATTTTCTAAAAAGCTAATCTTATCATCAATGCGGACAATTTCAGTGAAACCTAAATCTTTGAGGAATTTGCTTGAGCAAGTTTTGGTATAGACGAAAAGATGGAAATTGCCAATCGCATATTCTTCCGCAATCAGATGGCTTACGATACTGTTGAGTAAGCCTTCACCTTGATAATCACTGGAAACACAAAGACAACGCAGGCTGTTACCAAAATAAGAACCTGTTGCGATGACGTGATTATCGTCATTAAAAATAGCGCAGGTATAGTCTAGGTTTTGATCGAGACGAATATTTTCTTTTCTCAAAAGGTCTTCTACCTTAGCCATATTGGCAATGTCAAAGGGAAAAACTCTAGAAATCTTATGATTGACCATTTGTTCTCCTAACCTTTCAGATCATTTTTCTCCATTATAACACTTCAAATGCTGGAACTTTTCCAGTGTAAAAGGAAAGAACAATAGAAAGACAATTGGCGACGCAAAAATAGAAGTCACAACAACTGAAAGGTGATAAAATAAGAGGAACAATTTAGAAAGAAGATCGTATAATGATTGTGCTTATAACTCTTTTTATTGGCTTATTAGGAGGTTTTCTTGGGAAAATGCTGCGCTTTCCAGCACCCTTTATGCTAGGCAGTATGCTTTCAGTAGCCATTTTTTCGATTCTATATGGTGATATAGAACTTTCTTCTAGCTTTAAAATTCTTGCACAGATTGTCAGTGGTGCTTATATTGGGCAAAATATTACCAAAAGTGACCTTAAACGCTTGCCTAAACTTAGCCCATTGATTATTACCCTCATGTTTATCTTTACGCTTAATATGCTTATAGTGGGATTTAGTTTGATGGTGATTTTTAAATTTGATGCCGCAACTGCCCTCTTGAGTTGTCTTCCCGGTGGCATTATGGACGTGTCCTTGATGAGTATTGACATGGGTGCAGAGCCTGATGTTGTAGCTACTCTTCAAACGGCTCGCTTCGTTGGCATTATGCTCATTTTGCCAGCATGGGTTTCTTATTGGACAAATCGAATTGGCGATAAGACAGGTTCTTTGAATAGGCGTGCACCGGAAATAGGCGCTATTAAAAAAGAAAGAGAGATAGTGAAACCACGTTTTTGGCACAATGATGGTTTGATTTTGGTCGTATCAACGCTTGGCGGGCTGTTTGGTCTCTGGTCAGGCTTACCGGTGGGAGCCTTAATTGGTTCTGTCCTTGTATCGTCAGCCTTGAAAATGGCTCGAAATACCAAACAATTACCCAGAAACTATCGCTTCGCTGCGCAAGTGTTTGCAGGATCGCTTATCGGAACAAGTTTTTCACATGATAGCCTTCTTCACATGCGTACCCTTATCATTCCTATTTTGTTACTTTTAGGAAGTTACTTAGTCATCAATGTTTTCTTTGGGAAGTGGATAGCTAAGACAGGTCTGCTAGATGTGCAGTCGGCACTCTTTGCCTCCTCACCAGCAGGTGCAACAGACATATCGCTCTTGGCTGGTGATTTAGGCGGAGATATGCCCAAGATTGCAACCATTCAAATTTGCCGCACCCTTTATACGGTAATAATCATGCCTTTAATTGTTAAACTCATCCTTAATATCATGATGTAAAAGAATGAATTGACTATGGCTGTGAGATGAAGTTTTTTGCTTTTTGATGGTTATCTTAATCTGTTTAATGAATTAGAAGATCTGCAGTATTTATAGTATATTGATTTTGGTTAAATATTAGAAATATATAATTTTAGTTAAATCGAAAGAGTCAATAGGACGGTCCTTATAGTTTTTTATAGGTGATGAACAAGTTATCTTAATCCATACTAATTCTTACTTGTTTTTTATTGAAATTTAATTTAAAAATGGTATGATAGAAAAAAATAAACAAATATAGAGGTGACAAATGAAGGACAACATTCTCCACACATTAGCGAAAACAGAACTTCATTGCCATTTAGATGGTTCTTTATCTCTGGGGACCATTCGACAGTTGGCAAAGATGGCACAGATTTCTTTGCCTCCTCATGATGAGGAGTTAAGGGCACTAGTGACAGCACCAAAGCAGACGGAATCTCTACTGGATTACCTGACTGTGTTTGATTTTATTCGTCCCTTACTCCAGACTAAGGAAGCGCTCCGGCTAGCTGCCTATGATGTGGCAGCTCAAGCGGCACAAGAGAATGTCCTTTATATGGAGATTCGCTTTGCCCCTGAGCTGTCTAGGGATCAAGGGTTAACTGCCTTAGAGACTGTTGAAGCAGTTTTGGAAGGTATCAAAGAAGCGGAAGCAGAGTTTGGAATTGTTGCTAAAGTCTTGGTCTGTGGCTTGAAACAAAGCCCACCCGAACAGACACGGGCAATCTTTAAAGAAGTTGCAAACCTAGCCCGAGAGGGTTTGGCGGGATTTGACTTTGCAGGAAATGAAGCAGATTTTCCGACACAGGCACTGGAAGAAGCGATTAAGGAGACGCAATCACTTGGTTTGCCCCTAACGTTTCACGCAGGAGAATGTGGTTGTGTCGCCAATGTCTCTCATGCTATGCAACTTGGTATTTCTCGGATTGGTCATGGCACAGCCCTTTTGAAAGATCGTAAAACAATGGAAGCCCTTGTCCAATCTGGTACGACGGTTGAGATGTGTTTGACCAGTAACTTGCAGACAAGAGCAGCTCAAACACTGGCAGATTTCCCTTATCAAGCCCTCTATGACCTAGGCGCCAATATCACGATTAACACGGATAATCGCACGGTATCAGACACCAATTTGACTAAGGAATATGGTCTGTTTGTTGAGCATTTTAACACCAGCAAGACTGACTTTTATCATTTTAACCAGAACGCTATTAGGGCCAGCTTCACAACAAAAGAAGAAAAAGATAAACTCCTGAAAAAATTGGCCCAAGCCTACCAAGACTAAATCAGTTTAGCAGAACATCACGAGAAGATAAAATCGTGATGTTTTTGGAGATGATGGGCATATCGCTCATCTGATACTCAATGACTATCAACAGTAGGCCAGACGAACCCAATGCAGATAGAACTACAGTTAATTGGATCAAGTCAACAACGGCTGTTGTGATTTTTGAAGAGCATTAGCAAGTCTTTATTATATGAGCTCTATGAAGTTGGTAAAACTAAAAAACGAACAAGATAGCTTTTTCTGTTAACCAGAATGCTGTTGTGTTCGTTTTTTATGTTTTTATCAGGGCTTTGCTTCTAGACAATATTGGGGAAAGTGGTGCACAGGGCAATGCCATCAATGAGACCTTGGTTGGGCTGGTTCATAGCTCTAGAACAAGCTACCGGTCCAGAATAGCAGTTTTGATTTTTTGAGACATACCGTCAAAAGCCCTATCATTTCTGCAGTGGGGTAACTTACAGCAAAAATGATAGGGCTATTTTTAGATAAGTTCTTCAAGAAAAGCAAAGAGAAGTGTAAGGGCAAGGAGGTCAGCAGAACCACCGGGGCTTAGATGACGGCTAACTAGGATGCTATTGTAGTCTGACATAGCATTATTCAAAGATGTGCCAGACAAATTCTGTTTAAGAAGTTGCGCAGCTTCTTTTTTAACCTTTTGCCATGCTTCAATCCCTCCTCGATGGATAAGATTGCCGTCTTCAACAAAAGTCATGAGATATAGTAGCAGTTTCAATTGAACTTCTTCTTTTGGTCCTCTTTGCTTCATCTCATGCCTTAAAAAAGGAAGGGCTTTTCTTATCACGGTTGGAAAACCTGCACTAGCCTCTCCACGAGGACCTGTTATGCCATAGTCTAGATAGAGTCTTTCACCATAGCTTAGATGTTTTTTAGTTGCTAAATTTTTTAAATCCATGGCTAAAATTTCTGAACAAAGTTCAGTAGTGACTTGGCAGATAGCAAGGCTATCTTCTGGAGAAAAGCGATAATCTTCGTCTAGACTTATCTTATTTTGAGCTAGCCATCTGCCTGTTGCTCCTAAGATAACAGCTAACGAAAAATTAACCCCTTTATGAGTATTTATGCCCTTTGTTACTATAAACATAGCTTTTTCAGCTGCAATCCCAGTTTGCCTTAGTTGTTGAAAGGCTTTTTGAGGTGATTGGTCGACGGTATCAAAACCTATGGTCAAATAGGATTCAAAAAAGGGTGCCAGAGAAAGAGCGCTATCTATGAAGGTTTGAAAAGTCATGTCGTCATGGGCACCATTGTCAAAACGATCCACCAAACCTGGTTTTGGGCTAAGGGAAACTTCGTATAGTAGTGATTTGAGAGCAGCGTGACTAATGTTATCGATGAGTTTTCTAGTCATTTGGGTGAGCATCCATCTCTTGTAGGATAAAGGTTAGCGAACGGTCGAGGTGCTGGTGCGTTATTTCCGTAACTTTTTCAGCATTTTGGTCTTTCATATGATGATAAATGTCCCAGTGTTCACTCAAAGCTAGTTGACGACGTTCCGTGGATGAGATCGAAATTTCTCTAAAGTAGGTCAGGTAGGTTTGGAGTTCACTGACAATTTCTCTTAAGCGGACCATGCGACTTTTTTCGTAAATACAGTTGTTAAATTGGTTGAAATTGTCTAAAATCTGCTCAACATCGCCATCAATGATAAAGGTTTCGCATTCTGTTAAGATAGCCTTCATATCATCAAAATCATCTGAGGACATTTTCTTCATTGCTGTTATGCTAGCCAAGGTATCTAAAGACTTACGAATTTCAAAAATTTCCATAGCGTCTTCAATACTGACTCCTTTAACGATAATCCCTTTTTTGGGGATGTGCTCGACCAATTTTTCTTCTAAAAGTTGTGCTAACGCATAGCGGATGGGTGTTCGACTGATGTTTAACTCAAGTGAGAATTCTTTTTCATTGATCCTACTTCCAGCTGGAATTTCGCGTAGAATAATAGTCTTTCGTAAGGCTTCATAAAAGAGCTGCTTCAAAGGAAGATTTTGATTGAGATCTAAATTTGCTTTAACAGATTCAATAATTGGGTTCATAAAGTATCCTTTCTATGTCTTTTATTATAGCGAAAATCTACAAAAGAGTGTGTATTTTTGACAAGTGAGAGTTCAATAGTAACGGTCATTTTTAAAGAAAGTTAAAAAAATCACAAAAATCATTGACTTAAAACGATTTCAAAATTATAATAGTTACTGTAAGTAGCTACTACATTATTAAAAGGAGTCCATATGTTGGTACAAAAAATGAAACAGTTCGGTTATACAGAATCTGAAACCAATATTTACCTTAGTTTAATTGAACATGGCTTGATGACTGGATATGAAGTTAGCAAAAAATCCGGTGTTCCAAGGTCTAAAGTATACAATTACTTAGAAATATTGGTTAAAAAGGGAGCCGTTCTAGTTAATAAAAGTGAACCTAAAATGTACTCAGCTTTATCGCCAGAGGAGTTTGTGGGAATGTTAAAACACTCAACCCTTAGCGACATTGAATACTTAGATGAACACTTGTCAGATATTAGAAGAAAAGAAGCAGATACGCTTTTGTGGCAATTGGAAAGTAAAGAGTCCGTTTTACTAAAAATGCTGTACATGATTAAGCATGCACAATCGAGTCTTTACATTCAAATATGGGATGATACACTTACGCCATCTATCACAAAGGCTTTGCAAGAAGCGGAATCGCGTTTAGATGACTTCGTCTGTATTTTATTTAGTGCAAGTGGGCGTTACAACTTACCCTTCAAACGTTTTTATCAGCATGGTTTTGAAGATGAAAAGCGTAAAGACATGGGTGGTCGTTGGGTGAATTTAGTCTGTGACGATGATATTATTTTATTTGGAACGCTGGATGACCACTGCGATGTCATCTGGACTCACAATGTTGCCATGCGTCTGCTAGCTAAAGAGTACATCAAGCATGATGCTTATACCTTGAAAATCATTCAAGAACATGGCGTTGATTTGCGCAACGATTATGGTGAAAACTTTGAGGGGATTCGCGATATTTATTAGTGGAGTTACCCTATGTTATTTAAAAATATATTATTATTACTTGTTGTTATTGTAAATGCTTATTTCACTGTTATTTTAATAGCAGATTTATTAAAGCATAGACATGAGGTCATGGCTGAGGAAGCCAGCACGTTGGCTTTACCATTTAGTAGTGCGATAATGTTCTTCTTATCAACTATTGGTATTTCAGATTTTGCAATTAGTACCAGTTTATATCCTAAATTGAACTGGACTAGCGTTAAAAAATTACCTGGAACTTTAAATACACAATGTACTATACCAGTTGCTATTATGGCATTAGCCTATATTACTAATATTAAAGTCGGTATTATAACCCTTGTGACATGTATTATCAGCCAGATGATTGGTTCTTATTTTGGAGCGAAATTAGCTGTTAAGCTACCGGCAGATAAGTTAAAAATTTCAATTGGTATTGGTATGATTGTTGCAGCTCTTATAATCTTTGGTGGAAAATTTGGGCTCTTGCCTGGAGGTGGAACAGCAACAGAATTAACTGGTATTAAACTTGTGATAGCTGCTGTTGCGTTGGCAATTTTTGGTGCCTTAAATAACATTGGTATTGGTTCATATGCGCTCACAATGATTACTGTGTATTTGTTAGGTTTGAATCCGGCAGTTGCTTTTCCAATTATGATGGGTTCTGCCACTTTTTCAGTACCGGTAGGCAGTGTGCAATTTGTTAAATCAGGTGAATATAGCCGAAAAATTACCTTGTTTACCTCAACATTTGGCGTGATGGGTGTACTTTGTGCTGTTTTTATTGTTACACAGCTAAATACTGAACTATTACAATGGTTTGTAGCATTTATACTCCTGTATAGTGCTTATGGTATGCTAAAGGAAAAAGTCTAAGAAAGGAGAATCTAAATATGCTTATTTTAACAAAACGAGATATTCAAGAATGCTTCTCAATGAAGGATGCTATTTTAGCAGCCAAAGAAGCTTCTCAGCTTTACTCTTCTGGAAAGGCGGTTGTGCCACTTCGTACCAATTTGGATGTTAAGCATTTTCAAGGTCAAAGTTTGTATATGCCAGCTGTTACCGAAGGAAATCAGAATGCTCTTGGTGTCAAAATTGTATCGGTGTATCCTAATAATATTGAAAAAGGATTGCCATCGGTGCCTGCTACCATGGTAGCTCTGGATCCAGAGACAGGTATTGTTTCTGCTATTTTGGATGGAACTTATCTGACGCAATTGCGTACAGCAGCTATTCAGGGAGCTGCAACAGAGGAGCTTGCTAATCCGGATGCAAAAATTGGTGGTCTTATTGGTACTGGTGGTCAAGGTTATCAGCAAGCTATCGCTATGATGACGGCACGTCAATTAGAAATACTAAACGTTTTTGATATTGATTTTGAACGTGCAAAAGCTTTTGCTGATAAACTCGGTCGAGATATGAAAGGGGTATTTGGAACTGCTATTGTTGCTGTTAAAACAGCAGAAGAAGCTGTTCAAGATGCTGACGTAGTGACGACCGTAACAACATCTAAAGTAAACACTTTCCAAGCGGATTGGATTAAAGAAGGGGCACATGTCAATGGCATCGGTGCTTATACGCCTGAGATGTTAGAATTGCCAATGGATTTATTAGTTAAGGCGAATGCAGTTGTGTTTGATACTAATGATGGTGTATTAGCTGAAGCAGGAGATATTCAAGCTCCTATAAAAACAGGGTTATTAACTGAAAGCGACTACACTGGTGAACTCGGTCAACTGTTATTGGGTCATATCAAGGGTAGAGAATCAGGTAAGGATATTACGGTATTTAAGAGTGTAGGTTCCGCAGTTCTTGATATTGTGACGGCACAGCTGATTGTTGAAAAAGCAAAAGAAAAAGGCATTGGAACAGCTTTTCAATTTTAATGTAATACCTAGTAAGGTTTTAAATGAGCTGATGCTCTTCAAAAATCAAAAGTAGACGTCCTTGACTTGGTGAGCGTCAGTTCCATCTGTTTTGATGTCACCTAGTCTGCTTTTGATTGTCATTGAGTATGAAATAGTGATGGTTACTTGTTATTTTATATCATAGATTACTTATCAACGAAATTATTGTAAAAAGGATTGGACAATACTCCAATCCTTTTTAGTTCTTAGTTCCTGTTTACTGTGGTAGGTAAACTGGCATACGTCCCATCAAGACAACGGTTATGATGAAAATGATGAAGATGACAAATGCATATTTTGCTGAGGTTTTTTGCCATTCTCCCATATCCAATCCTGTTAAGCGAAGAAGAAGGTAAATGAAGGCAACGAGTGGGCTGAGCAAGTGGAAGGCTTGTCCCATAAGGGAAGCAAGTGCCATTGCCATGTTATCAAATCCATATTGCGCACCAGCTTGAGCTAAGACTGGCATGATACCGTAGTAGAAGCCGTCGTTTGAGAGGAAGAAAGTACCTGGTGCAGAGATGAGGGCGATGATGATTCCCCAGAATCCAGCGAGTTGTTTAGGAATGATGGTCGCAAAACTTTGAGCAAGTGCACCAGCCATACCTGAGCCTTGGAAGAGCCCCATGAAGACACCAGCAGCAAAGACCAAGATAACTACTTGAACGGCATTGTCGGCATTGTCACCGATACGTTTGGATTGGTCTTTTAATTTTGGATAGTTAAACATAAGAGCAATACATGTTCCCACTGCGAAAAGAAGAAGTGGTTCAACTTTAATGGCATCAACGAATGATCCAGCAACCAACCAAGCGATTAAAATAATCGTTAAGATACCGTTGAAAAGGAAATTTTGTGGACGACGAATAGCAATTGTATCTGGGTCTGTAATGTCTGTTAATTTACGGACCTCAGCTTCTGATAATTCCTTAACACCAAGGCGTTTACGCTCTTTTTTACCCATGCTACGTGCAACGATGAAGATGACATAAAGAACTGAAAGTATCATACCGGGAGCTAGGTAACCAAGGATTTCGGCACCAACGCCAAGTACAGACATGGCACGTGCTGTTGGTCCGCCCCAAGGAAGCAGATTCATAATAGTATTTTGAAGGATAATCAAAACCCCAAGGTTCATGACATTCATGTTGAGTTTTTTGTAGATGGGTAAGAAAGCTGATACAACGATAAGAGTCGTTGTCGTTCCATCGCCATTAAGGGAAACAGCAGCCGATACAATGGCTGTCGCCATCAAGACTTTCATCGGGTCGCCCTTAGCGAAGCGAATCATTTTCTCAGTGATTGGATCAAAAAGACCAGCATCAAGCATGATGGAGAAGTATAAAATAGCAAACAGGAGCATAATACCTGTTTTAGCAGTGCCGTTGATGCCGTACATAACCATCGGACCGACAGCAGTTAAGTTGTTTGCAAGTTTATTGTCTCCTAAGAATTCTGCGAAACTGGCATCTAAACCAAAGTCAGCAGCACCAGTATAGATAGCGATTATTGTAAAAACTAACGGAACAATAACCAGGGATGTCAGAGGTGACATTTTTTTCTTCATGACCACAAACATGAAGACGATAATCATAGCATAGGCTAATATGGTAAGAAGCATAGTTTTTCTCCTTAAATTTATAATTATTATATTTAGCTAATATATAACAAAATGATTTTACACCCCAAGTATAATTGAAAGCGTTTATTTTTTAAAGACCAATGGACGATAAAAAACACAAAAAGAACATTCTGAAAAGGATGTTGTTAAGATTTGGAAACGTTTTTCAAAAAAACACAAAAAAGCCACTCATATCAAAAAACATGTTATATAATAATTTTAGAAGGGTTAAGAAACGATGTTTTTTAACCACACTTTTTTGGAATTCTATGACGTTAGAAAGGAGAATCTATGGGGATTTTAAAACGGTTATTTTCAAAATCCAAGGAATCAAACCACCTTCCTAAGACTGAAGAAAACAATCGTAACTATTCAGTTGTAGAAAAGTGGGAAGATGTACCGGCCTATATACCAGCGACCTCAGAGGACTTTCAACTGGTTAGTGTTATCGCCTCAAGTATAGCTGCAGGAGATAATCCTGATAGTCGTTTTAAGGTTAAACGGATTTTAAAACGAAACCCTGAAAGTTTGATCGTCTCACTGCTTGCCTCAAGCATTGCCGCAGGCGATAACCCTGATAGCCACTTTGTTGTTAAATCAATCAAACGCAAAAAATAAGAAGATAAATAAGGAGACAATAATGTTACGCAAATTCAAAATTTCTGTGGATGGAAAAGAATACCTCGTTGAGATGGAAGAAATTGGTGGCACACCTACACCCGCTGGTCAACTGCCATCAGCTCAACCTCAACCTGCAGCCCCACAAGCTCCAGTTGTAGATACCCCAGAAGAGACAGCACCAGCCCCCGCTGCAGTCTCTTCTGCCCCCGCAGGAGCGGATGCCCTAGCGGCTCCAATGCCAGGAACTATCCTTAACATTTTGGTAAATGTAGGCGATACCGTTTCTGAAAACCAACCTCTTATGATCCTTGAAGCGATGAAGATGGAAAATGAGATTGTGGCTTCGTCTGCAGGTACTGTTTCAGCGATTCATGTGACATCAGGACAAACAGTTAATCCAGGTGATGGCTTGATTACGATCCAATAATCACACATGTAGAGAAAGGAATTGACATAATGGAAACATTAATTGCTGGCATTACGTCTATTACGATTCCGCAAATCGTTATGATGTTAATCGGAGCCATCTTGATGTATTTAGGAATTAAAAAAGAATATGAGCCGACATTGTTGGTCCCCATGGGGCTTGGTACAATTTTAGTTAACTTCCCAGGAACTGGGGTTCTAACTCAGGTTGTCAATGGGGTTGAGCAAGAAGGGGTTTTCGATGTTCTCTTCAATATTGGTATTGGAACGGAGCTTTTCCCACTTCTTATCTTTATCGGTATCGGAGCCATGATTGATTTTGGACCTCTCTTGCAGAATCCATTTATGCTGCTTTTTGGAGCGGCGGCTCAGTTTGGTATTTTCTTTGTTGTTGTCGTGGCTGTTTTAGCTGGATTTGACATCAAAGAAGCAGCTTCTATTGGTATTATCGGTGCAGCAGATGGACCGACTTCCATCTTTGTTGCTAACCAATTGGCGCCGAAACTTCTAGGTCCAATCACGGTGGCGGCTTATTCTTATATGGCTTTGGTACCAATTATCCAACCATTTGCGATCAAATTAGTAACGACTAAAAAAGAACGTCAAATTCGTATGACTTATAAAGCAGAGAGCGTTTCTAAAATGACGAAAATCCTCTTTCCAATTGTGATTACCGTTGTTGCAGGATTTATCGCTCCGATTTCCCTTCCTTTGGTTGGTTTCCTAATGTTTGGTAACCTTCTTCGTGAGTGTGGTGTCTTGGATCGTTTATCACAAACAGCTCAAAATGAATTGGTTAATATCGTTTCGATCTTACTTGGTTTGACCATTTCAGTAAAGATGCAAGCGGACTTGTTCTTGAACGTGCAAACACTTTTAATCATCGTCTTTGGTTTGGTTGCTTTCATCATGGATTCTATCGGTGGCGTTGTTTTTGCTAAGATTTTAAATATTTTCCGTAAAGAAAAAATCAATCCAATGATTGGTGCGGCAGGTATCTCGGCCTTTCCAATGTCAAGTCGTGTTATCCAAAAAATGGCAACTGATGAAGACCCGCAAAACTTCATTTTGATGTACGCTGTTGGTGCCAATGTGTCAGGTCAAATCGCTTCAGTTATTGCTGGTGGTTTGCTCCTTGCCTTCTTCAGCTAAGCAATAGAAAAAGAGGTCATTATGATAAATATGGATCATTTAATCCAGGCTTTTGAACTCATGGGTCTAGGTATGCTTGGAATCTTTGTTGTTTTGGGAATCCTTTATATTTCAGCAGAAGTGTTGATCAAGCTTTTCCCATCAGATAAATAAGTATTTTATAGAGGTGAATCATGGAAATTAAGCAAACAGCAGTTGCTGGTTCATTAGAATCAAGCGACATTATGCTAACCTTATCTCCAAGTGAGGTTGATGGTATTTCAATTTCACTGGATAGTAGCGTTGAAAAACAGTTTGGCACACAAATTCGTCGTGTCATTGAAGAAACTCTAAAAAATCTTGGTGTCACATCTGCCAAGGTAGAAGCTGTGGATAAGGGAGCTCTTGATTGTACCATCCAGGCTCGTACCATCGCAGCAGCACACCGTTCAGCAGGCCTTGATGCTTATAATTGGAAGGAGATTGACTCATGGAACGTTTAAGAAGAACAATGATGTTTGTCCCTGGTGCCAATGCTGGAATGCTTCGCGATGCGCCTTTGTACGGGGCTGACTCGATTATGTTTGATTTAGAGGACTCAGTATCCTTAAAAGAAAAAGATACGTCACGTGTCTTGGTTCATTTTGCACTTAAAACGTTTGATTATAGCAATGTTGAAACAGTTGTTCGTGTGAATGGTTTAGATACTTGTGGTGCTTTAGATATTGAAGCTGTTGTAACAGCTGGTGTTGATGTTATTCGTTTACCAAAAACAGAAACAGCTCAAGATATTATTGATGTGGAAACTGAGATAGAACGTGTGGAGCGAGAATACGGCATTGAAGTTGGTCGCACTCGTATGATGGCAGCCATTGAATCTGCCGAAGGTGTTCTCAATGCTCGTGAAATTGCAAAAGCCTCGGATCGTCTGATTGGGATTGCCCTTGGTGCGGAGGACTATGTAACCAACATGAAAACCCGCCGTTATGCAGATGGTCAAGAACTCTTTTTTGCCCGTAGTATGATTCTTCATGCGGCCCGTGCAGCTGGTATCGCAGCGCTTGATACGGTTTACTCAGATGTTAATAACACGGAAGGTTTCCAAAATGAAGTTCGCTTGATTAAACAACTTGGTTTTGATGGTAAGTCTGTTATCAACCCACGTCAGATTCCGTTGGCAAATGACATTTACACACCAACTGAAAAGGAAATCGAGAACGCTAAACAAGTCAAATGGGCAATTCGTGAGGCGGAAAGCAAGGGTTCAGGTGTTATTGCGCTCAATGGTAAGATGATTGATAAGCCAATCGTGGAGCGCGCAGAACGTGTGATGATGCTCGCGAAAGCAGCAGGAGTTTTGACTGAGGAGGATATTTAAGATGGTGACAAACACACTAGGCCGAGACATTCCTCAAGAATACGCTGATCAATACGGTGTTTTTGAAGGAGAATTGGCACATATCAAAGACTACCAAGAAACAAGTCGCAAGATTAAACCAGTAAAACCAGGAGATGATAAGCTGCTCAGCTCCATCCGAGAAGCTATTGAAAAAACAGGTTTGAAGGATGGTATGACTATTTCTTTCCATCACCATTTTCGTGAAGGGGATTATGTCATGAACATGGTATTAGATGAGATTGCTAAAGCTGGGATTAAAAATCTCTCTATTGCTCCAAGTTCCATTGCCAATGTCCATGAACCTCTGATTGAACACATCAAAAACGGTGTCGTGACAAACATCACCTCATCAGGTCTGCGTGACAAGGTGGGAGCAGCTATTTCAGAAGGCATCATGGAAAACCCTGTGGTTATCCGTTCTCACGGTGGACGTGCGCGTGCTATCGCCTCAGGTGATATTCACATTGATGTAGCCTTTCTGGGAGCACCGTCATCAGATGCTTATGGAAATGCCAATGGAACAAAAGGCAAAGCCACCTGTGGTTCCCTCGGCTATGCTATGATTGATGCTAAGTATGCAGACCAAGTGGTTATCATTACCGATACTTTGGTCCCTTATCCTAATGCACCAATTTCGATTCCTCAAACAGATGTTGATTACGTGGTTGAAGTTGATGCTATTGGTGATCCAGATGGTATTGCCAAAGGGGCTACTCGTTTCACTAAAAATCCTAAAGAACTCTTAATCGCAGAATACGCAGCAAAAGTGATTACCAACTCACCTTACTTTAAAGAAGGCTTTTCATTCCAGACAGGTACTGGGGGTGCTTCACTTGCTGTTAGCCGCTTTATTCGAGAAGCCATGATTGACAAAGATATAAAAGCTAGCTTTGCGCTTGGTGGTATCACCAATGCTATGGTAGAACTTTTGGAAGAAGGCTTGGTTGAAAAAATCATTGACGTTCAAGACTTTGACCATCCATCTGCTCTATCTCTTGACCGTAATGCTGGCAGACACTTGGAAATCGATGCCAATATGTACGCTTCACCACTCAGCAAGGGCTCTGCCATTAACCAACTGGATACTTGTATCCTATCTGCTCTTGAAGTGGATACAAACTTTAATGTTAACGTTATGACGGGATCTGATGGGGTAATTCGTGGGGCATCAGGCGGTCACTGTGACACCGCTTTTGCTGCTAAGATGAGTCTTGTGATTTCACCTCTTATTCGTGGTCGCATTCCTACCTTTGTGGATAAGGTTAATACAGTCATTACACCTGGTACCAGTGTTGATGTTGTCGTAACAGAAGTTGGTATCGCGATTAACCCAAATCGTCCTGACTTGATAGAACACTTTAACGATTTGAAAGTGCCTCAATTTACGATTGAAGAACTCAAAGAAAAAGCCTATGCGGTCGTTGGCAATCCTGAACCGATCCAATATGGTGAAAAGGTGGTTGCCCTCATTGAATACCGTGATGGCAGTTTGATTGACGTGGTTAAAAATGTCTAAAGAATCTGTATTTGAAGGACCGTCAGTTAGCTTAGATAACATGCTACAAGCTAGGGAAGCACGCAGTTTTAGACAACAAATGCTCATGGAAAAATATCCACAAGCTAGTATACTCTGTGCAACCATGAATATCCCAGGCCCTGTAAAGACATCAGAAAAACTAGGGCAAGCCTTTGATAGTATGATTGATCTGATTAAAGAGGAATTATCTGACAAGATTATCTTTGATAAAAAGATAACCCCAAAAACAGGCTGGGAATATTACATGATGTCAAGTTTACCACCTCTTGAACTCAAAAAAGTGTTAATGACAATTGAGGAAGCTAGTGATTTGGGGCGCCTAATGGATTTGGACGTTTTACGAAAAGTTGAAACTGGGCTCTTAAGTCCTATCAGCCGAACGGAATTAAACAAAGCCCCTCGTCAGTGTTTGATATGTTCTGAAATCGCTAAAGAATGTGGGCGTTCTCGAAAACATAGTATTGAGCAAATGCAAGCAGTTATTAGTAAAATCATTGATCAAGCATTAGATGATAATCATTAAACACGATAGTTTGAGAGATTAATCAAGCTAAACACTAGTTGAATGAATCACGATTTAAGAAATAATGGAGAATAAGATGACAAAAATTCGTATTACCGAAACGGTTTTACGGGATGGTCAGCAAAGTCAAATCGCAACGCGCATGACCACTGAAGAGATGTTGCCAGTTCTTGAGCAATTAGATCAAGCTGGTTACTATGCGCTTGAAATGTGGGGAGGGGCAACCTTTGATTCGTGTTTGCGCTACCTTAACGAAGACCCTTGGGAAAGACTACGGACCATTCGTAAAACCGTTAAAAATACAAAATTACAAATGCTCCTTCGAGGGCAAAACTTATTGGGTTATCGTAACTATGCTGACGATGTGGTAACTCGTTTCATTCAAAAATCTGTTGAAAACGGAATTGATATTATCCGTATCTTTGATGCCTTGAATGACCCTCGTAATTTACAAACGGCAGTGCGTGCCACAAAGGAGGCTGGAGGGCACGCGCAAGTTGCTATTTCATATACTACCAGTCCTGTTCACACAGTGGATTATTTTGTGGATTTGACCAAACGTTATGCTGAGATTGGTGCAGATTCCATTTGTATCAAGGATATGGCGGGTGTTTTAACCCCTCAAACTGGTTATGACTTGGTGAAACGCATCAAAGAAGCTGTTGATTTGCCTTTAGAAGTGCACACTCATGCGACCAGCGGAATTTCTGAAATGACCTATCTTAAGGTAGCTGAAGCAGGTGCCGACATTATTGATACGGCGGTTTCATCTTTTGCAGGCGGAACGAGTCAACCTGCAACCGAATCAATGGTTGTGGCTCTTGAAGAGCTAGGATTTGACACGGGTATTGACCTTAAGAAAGTAGAAGAAGTGGCCGAGCATTTCAATAAGGTTCGCGATCACTATCGTTCAGAAGGTATTCTCAATCCGAAAGTTAAGGATGTTGAACCCAAGACCCTGATTTACCAAGTACCTGGAGGAATGCTCTCCAACCTCCTTAGTCAGTTGAAGGATCAGGGTTTGGAAGATAAGTACGAGAAAGTCTTAGCAGAAGTTCCCCGTGTGCGGGCAGATCTTGGTTATCCCCCTTTGGTGACGCCTTTATCACAAATGGTTGGTACACAATCCCTCATGAATGTTATCTCAGGCGAACGTTACAAGGTCATTCCAAATGAAATCAAGGACTATGTGCGTGGGCTTTATGGACAGTCCCCAGCTCCCTTAGCTGATGGCATTAAGGAGCTAATTATTGGCGATGAAGAAGTGATAACGATTCGTCCAGCTGATCTTCTTGAACCACAGTTGCCAGCTCTTCGTGAGGAAATCGCCAACTACGCTAAGACTGAGGAAGACGTATTGAGTTATGCCTCTTTCCCGCAACAAGCACGTGATTTCCTTGGACGTCGTGAAGATCCATTCTATGACGTACCGGTGCAAACCGTTAATGTTAGCATTGACATTTAAACATATCGTAAAAAACTATCTATCAAAAAATGAACCGTTGTCTAGCGGTTCATTTTTGGTTCTATTTAAGAAGGTATTTTTTATAGGGCCTCCCAATTTTAGTATATATTTGCTGGCTGGTAAGAAGGTCATTTTCTTCCATGAAATTAATGTATTTGCGGATAGAGACATGGGACAAGTTGCTTTTATCAGTTAATTCTTGAATGGTAAAGGCCCGATCGAACGAAGCAATGCATTCTAGGATATGCTGATAAGTTGTTTGTGATAATCCTTTTTCATCTAAAGTTACTGTTTTGGAGGAGCGGGATTGGGAGATTGAGGCTTGGTTAAGATGATCAATGGTCGTTTGTTGAAATTCACTGTTATTAAACATGTTTTTACGTTCTAGAAAACGTTGGATACTTTCCTCAAACCTCTCATAACTAAAGGGCTTGATGAGATAGTCTAATATGCCTAAATGGAATCCTTCTTTGACGGATTGAGCTTCCTTTGCTGCTGAAATAATAATGACTTCAGACTCAATAGAGTTGGTGCGCACTTCTTTTAAAAAGGTTAAGCCATTGCCAGTCTTCAAATGAATATCAAGGAGTATTAAGTCGATAGGATTTTTCTTTAATATAAGAGATCCTTCTTCAATACTATTGGCAGAGAAAATCATTTCAAAATAGGCTGTTTGTTCAAGGTAGTGCCTGTGAATGAATTCGACCATTGGATCGTCTTCAATAATTAAAACATTCATTGAGAATCCTCTCTAATAAGGGCTGATAAAAATAAGTTGTGATTTTTCTTGGTCATGATTGATTTGAAATGTCACTTGAGAATCTTGGATGAGTTGATGGAAGTAGGGGGTGCTGAAAATCGTTTCTAAATCAAGAGGCTTATCTGTCCTAGGAGGAAGAGTTAATTCTGAAACAATCTTGTCACCTTCTATGAGAACCTCTAAATTCAGATATGTAGCGCTGATGTTAGCAATGAGACGGTTATGGATGTAGTGCTGGATCAGCATAAAATTATTCAGATAGGTTTCATTTGAAAAAGTGTCAATGTCATCTAGTATAGTGATATTTAAGACGATTTGTTCTTCAGAGAACTTTTCTTTTTCCCCTACAAAAAAGCTGGCTAAAAGTGGGTCCTTGATTAACAGAGAAAGTTGACTCAATGTATCTTGACCAGGTTCTAGCAGTTGATAGAGATACCATTTTAGCTCGTCATAATACTGGGTATCAAGTAAACCATAGATCACATGTAATTGATTCATGAAATGATGATTTTGTGCTTGTAACGCTTTAGCATAGGCTGTGGTTGTCTCTAGTTGATTTTGAGTAAACAGTGTCTTACTGGCATCTTTTAGAAAAACAATATGCCCTCGCTGGTTGTTCTTCACAATGATTGGTGAAATGGTAAGCAGGTAATCTTTTCCTTGAAAGCGTAATAATTGCTCGTCTGAGGTTTCAAACTGTTTATTTTCTAGATAAGGGAGTAGATCAACAATTTTTTTGACATCTGTTGAAGGCTGTTTTAGGGCTTCAAAAAGGGATGCTGCTGCATAATTGAAGTGTTTTATCTCGTGTCGATTATTAAGAACAAGTACGGCAGCCTGGGTATTATCTAACATGGCATTTCGTTCTTCTAACAGTTGAAAAATTTCTTTAGGTTCTAAATCGTGAAGTTCTTTTTTCAATAATAGGGCCAGTATAGCTGTTATGGATAGACTAACAGCTATATTAATGATGAGTACTTTTCCGTAAGTGTTTGCCTGTTTTTGTGACAACTCTTCAAGTGTTGTTAATTTAATGCCGACAGCTATGGCACCAATTTGTTGTTTTTTATCATCAAAAACGGGCGCAAAATAGCGCAGCGACTGTCCGAGTGTTCCTTTGGCAGTAGAAAAAGATTCTCTACCATGAAAGACTAGATGTTCATCACCGCCTTTAAAATGCTTTCCGATTTTAGAAGGATCAGGATGGGTTAAGCGAATACCATTCATATCCATTAAAACAACATAGTCTAGATGGAATTGTTTTGTCATTTTTTGAACAAAAGTTTGAAGTTGCTGATTACTTTGTTTAGCCTTGAGAGCATCGTTAATGTTGGGATCCTCTTTCAAAAATTGGGCGGTCGATTTCAATAATGTTTTTTCATTTTGTTGAATGGACTGGTAGGATTGCTTGAGGCTACTCATGTAGAAAAAAGAGATAGCGATACTGGAAGTAATAATGAGAACGAGGGTTAATAGAGCCCATAGAGAAAGTGACTTTTTCATGTAAATGCCTCCTCATTGAGTATAGCATATCTTAAAAATTGAAAGCTAGTTTAAATTAGTTAAAAAAATTGAATTACTTAAAGAACTTAAAATAATTTAAAAATAGTTACTTTAGAAAGCGTTTACTTTAAACTGGGGGTAACAAAACAAAAGGAGGTACTTTCATGGCGGAAATGAAAGTCACAAATCAATTAAAGGTTGAAAATAGGGACCATCCGAACAAATTAGCTTGGAAAGAGTTTCAAGTTGGCTCGGTTCCTTTGCCTGTTTACGTCAGTTTGTCCCTTGTTGTTATGGCTGCTGCTTATTGGCAACAATTACCTGTTAATATGTTGGGCGGATTCGCCGTGATTTTGACACTTGGGTGGTTACTAGGAACAATCGGTGCTAATATCCCTGGTTTAAAAAACTTCGGGGGACCTGCTATTCTCTCATTACTAGTACCGTCTGTTTTGGTATTTTTTAACCTGGTTAATGACAATGTTCTAGAGTCTGCGGATATTCTGATGAAGCAAGCTAATTTCTTATATTTTTATATCGCTTGTTTGGTTGCCGGTAGCATTCTTGGGATGAATCGAAAGATGCTTATTCAGGGACTTTTTAGAATGATCATTCCCATGTTATTAGGGATGGTTTGTGCTATGGCAGTAGGCACTTTGGTAGGTGTTTTACTAGGGCTTGATTGGAAAGAAACCTTATTCTTTATTGTAACCCCTGTCCTTGCAGGAGGAATTGGTGAAGGTATTTTACCCCTGTCAATTGGCTATAGTGCTATTACAGGCATATCAAGTGAGCAGTTGGTGGCACAGCTTATTCCAGCAACCATCATTGGAAATTTCTTTGCGATTTTATGCACGGCTTTATTGAGTCGCCTTGGTGAAAAACGTCCAGAATTGTCTGGTCAGGGACAATTAGTTAAAATTAATAAAGGTGATGATCTTTCGGATATTTTAGAAGATAAATCGGGACCTTTAGATGTGAAAAAAATGGGAGCTGGTGTGTTAACAGCTTGCACGCTTTTTATTACCGGAGGTTTACTACAAGAACTGACTGGATTCCCAGGACCGGTCTTGATGATTCTCTTGGCAGCGGCTTTAAAATATATCAATGTTATTCCTCAAGAAACCCAAAATGGGTCTAAACAACTCTATAAATTTATTTCAGGAAACTTCACTTTTCCTTTGATGGCCGGTTTAGGACTGCTTTACATTCCTTTGAAGGATGTGGTGGCTACCTTGAGCATTCAATATTTTATTGTTGTTATCAGTGTGGTCTTTACGGTTGTATCGGTAGGATTCTTTGCTGCTCGTTTTCTAAATATGAATCCTGTTGAAGCAGCGATTATTTCCTCTTGTCAGAGTGGTATGGGAGGAACTGGTGATGTCGCTATTTTAAGTACAGCTGATCGAATGAATCTCATGCCCTTTGCACAAGTAGCAACGCGCTTGGGAGGTGCTATCACAGTGATTACGATGACAGCTATTTTACGAATGATTTTTTAAAATAAGAACATAGAAAAAAAGGAGACAATATTATGTCAAACAATGTAGGACAACTAGCGATAGAACAAGCTCGGAAAAATGGTGGAAAACTGGAAGTGATTTCAAAAGTTGAGGTCAATAATCGTAAAGATCTAAGCATTGCCTATACACCAGGAGTTGCATCGGTATCATCAGCGATTGCAAATGATGCAGGTTTGGCCTATGAGTTAACAACTAAGAAAAATACCGTAGCAGTCGTCAGTGATGGTTCTGCGGTACTAGGTTTAGGTGATATTGGGGCTGAAGCAGCCATGCCTGTTATGGAAGGAAAAGCAGCCCTGTTCAAACGATTTGCGGATGTTGATGCAGTACCAATTGTTTTGAATACCAAGGATACAGAAGAAATTATAAATATTGTCAAAGCCATCTCTCCAACCTTCGGTGGCGTTAATCTTGAAGACATTTCTGCACCGCGATGCTTTGAAATTGAACAACGCTTGATCAAAGAGTGTGATATTCCGGTCTTTCATGATGATCAGCATGGAACTGCTATTGTTGTTCTAGCAGCCATTTTTAACAGTTTAAAATTGATCGGTAAGGCTTTAGAAGATGTCAAGGTGGTTGTTAATGGTGGTGGTTCTGCTGGTCTATCTATTACGAGAAAGCTGCTAGCAGCGGGAGCTACTGATGTCACGGTTGTTGATAAATTTGGTATTATCAATGAAAAAGATGCAGAAAAATTGGAGCCACATCATTTAGATATTGCCAGAGTAACTAATCGAGATTTTAAAGCAGGAAGTCTTGAAGATGCTCTTGTGGATGCCGATATTTTTGTAGGGGTATCAGCACCAGGTGCTCTGCACGCAGAATGGATTTCAAAGATGGCAAAAAAACCAGTTATTTTTGCTATGGCTAATCCGACCCCAGAAATTTATCCTGATGAAGCTTTAGAAGCAGGTGCTTACATTGTTGGTACCGGACGTAGTGACTTTCCTAATCAAATCAATAATGTGTTAGCTTTTCCGGGTATTTTTAGAGGTGCTTTAGATGCACGCGCTAAAACCATTACCGTTGAAATGCAAGTAGCAGCTGCTAGAGGCATTGCAGATTTAATTCCTGATCATGAATTAAGCCCAACTAATATTATTCCAGATGCTTTCCAAGAAGGGGTTGCAAAGGTCGTGGCCAAAAGTGTTAAAGACGCTGTAAAAGATTAAAGTTAAAAATGAACCGTTGTCTAGCGGTTCATTTTTGGTGAGTTCTGGCTGATGCTTTCGTCAATTTTTAAGACTTTGGAGATGATGTCGGTCATCTTTACCGGACTTTCTTTGCCACCTGTTGCGACCCAATAGGAAATAAGGCTTTCGATACTGGCCAAATAGACTTGAATAGCATATTCATATGGAACACCGTAATGGTTGGCAATAGCTGTTTTGGATTGGGGGAATTCTAAGAGAAAATCGAGTACAAACTTCTTGATCGTTTCCGAGAAGTTGATAAAAGAGATGGTTGAAATGGCTTCTATGTACTCAAAATTGTCTTGCACATAAGAAAAGGTATTGATCAAAATAGTATTGATATCCGTTTCAATATCGCCTTTTTTTAAGATGGAGTAGAGGTCAGACAACATTTCTTCTTTAAATTGGCTCATCATGTCATACTTGTCTTTATAATGCAGGTAGAAGGTGCCACGATTGATCCCTGCTCTACGTGTGATGTCTGAAATGCTAATATCTTCAAAACGTTTTTCTTTGAGCAGGATGATTAGGGCTGTTTTAATATAGTATTTGGTTTCGGTTTGTCGTTTTGTCATGGTTTGTTATCTCTTTTTTTTAAAATCAACACTTTGTCGATTTTTGTTCTTGAAGATTTCTTGCTGCCATTATATAATATCAGCAAGATTAAATCAACACGTTGATGATTTAAGAGGAAAAGGAATTGAGAGGTTAGCATGTCTTATATTCAAATGAAGAACTCCTATAAGCGTTATCAAACGGGGAGTACTGAAATTGTTGCCAATCGCGATGTGAGCTTTGATATTGATAAGGGCGAATTGGTTATTATCCTTGGAGCTTCGGGTGCTGGTAAGTCCACTGTTTTAAATATCTTAGGCGGTATGGATACCAATGATGAGGGGCAGGTGATCATTGATGGTAAGGATATTTCTGGTTATTCGGACATGGAGTTGACCGCTTACCGTCGCAATGACGTTGGTTTTGTTTTTCAGTTTTATAATTTGGTTCCTAACCTGACAGCTAAAGAAAATGTGGAGCTAGCTTCAGAGATAGTTCCGGATGCTCTGGATGTTGAAAAGACTTTGGCTGACGTGGGGCTTGCTAATCGCATGGACAATTTTCCAGCTCAGTTATCTGGAGGTGAGCAGCAGCGCGTGTCCATTGCGCGTGCTCTTGCCAAAAACCCAAAACTTTTGCTCTGCGATGAGCCAACTGGAGCCCTGGATTATAATACAGGAAAACAGGTCTTAAAAATCCTCCAAAACATGTCGCGCGAAAAAGGAGCGACAGTAGTTATCGTCACCCACAATGCAGCCTTGGCGCCGATCGCAGATAAGGTCATTCGAATGCATGATGCCAGTGTCACAAGTGTTGACATTAATGAAAACCCGCAAGACATTGCGACCTTAGAATACTAGGAGGAAGCCATGTCTAAGAAAACTTACTGGAAAGATATCTGGAAATCGCTAGGCTCTTCCAAGGGACGCTTTTTATCCATTATGCTTTTGATGATGCTAGGGGCATTCGCTTACGTCGGTCTTAAAGTGACAACACCTGACATGCAGCGTTCAGCCACGACTTACCTCCATCGCCAAAATACCATGGATTTGACGGTGATTGCCAGCATGGGCTTGGGGGAAGAGGATCAAAAAGAGCTTCAAAATCTCAAGAAGGCTGATGTTGACTTTGGTTATATGACCGATGTCACTATTAAAGACACCAATGATGCTCTTAGACTCTTTTCAAGGCCGGACAATATTTCTAAGATGACCCTAGTTAAGGGGAAGTTACCTAGCAGTACTCAGGAAATCGCTCTGGTTTCCAGTCTTAAAAAAAGGTATCGGATTGGTGATACGATCAAATTTACTCAGTCAGAAGATGGTATTCTCAAGCAAACAAGCTTTAAGGTGACGGGGTTTGTCAATTCACCGGAAATTTGGTCGACAACAAACCTTGGTACTTCAACCGCAGGAGATGGAAATCTAGCTGCCTATGGTGTTGTTGTAGGAAACGCATTTGATAGCGACTATCCGCTGCTTGCCCGTATCCGTTATCATGATTTAGCGAAATTAAGTTCCTTTGAGAAGACTTATCAAAGCAAGCTACGAGATAAACAAGATTCTTTAGACAAACTGTTAGCTGACAATCCGCAAATCCATTTAGCTGAAATCAAAAAAGAACCACAAGCTGAGATTGATGCCAACAAGCTTAACATAGCTGATGCTAGTCAAAAAATTACTGACAGTGAGCAAAAAATAGCTGATGCTAAGAAAACATTATCTGATCAAGAAAAAATGATAGCGGCTTTACCACAAGGACAAGCGAAAGCCGCTCAGTCGCAACTAAGAGAAGCCCAAAAAGAAATCGCTCAGCAAGAAAAAGACTTAGTAGCTGCTAAAAAAGAGTTAGCCGCCAACGAAAAGAACCTTGCTAAAGCACAGGAAGATTTGGATGCTTTAGAACTACCCAGTTACACTGTCTACACCCGTGAAACGCTGCCTGGTGGTAATGGTTATATGGTCTATGCATCAGGTTCAGACAGCGTAGCGCAGATCGGTAACATTTTTCCAGTTGTTCTTTATCTAGTGGCGGCACTGGTGACTTTTACAACTATGACACGCTTCGTTGATGAGGAACGCAATAATTCGGCAATCTTTAAAGCATTGGGCTACAGCAATGCTGATGTCATTCGCAAGTTTGTTATCTATGGTCTTATCGCCAGTTTGACCGGAACCATTTTGGGTGTCTTGGCGGGACATTATATCCTGCCTCGGGTGATTGCTGATATCATGACGAAAGACACAACCATTAGCGCTATTCATTATGACTTTTTCTGGAGTTATACTAGCATTGCTATTGGTCTTGCTTTGTTATCTGCCGTCTTACCAGCCTACCTCATCGCCCGCCGTGAGCTCAGTGAAAAGGCTGCCCAGCTACTCTTGCCTAAACCACCGGTCAAGGGGTCTAAAATCCTACTAGAGCGTTTGTCTTTGCTTTGGCAAAAACTATCTTTCACCCAAAAAGTGACGGCGAGAAATATCTTCCGCTATAAGCAACGGATGTTTATGACGATTTTTGGCGTAGCAGGGTCTGTTGCCCTCTTATTTGCAGGACTTGGTATCCAATCCTCTTTATCTAAGGTCATTGAGAACCAGTTTGGTCGTCTGACACCTTATGACATGCTAGTTGTGGAAGCATCTGGCGCTAAGAAAGAAGACAAGGACAAACTGACCAAAGCCCTATCAAGTGATGAGGTTTCCAAGCAAATGACGATCAACTATGCTTCAATGATGGTAGAAGTTCCTAAGATGCCTCAACACCAATCCGTGTCACTATTGATGTCTGATCAAAAAGATTTTGGCTCTTTTATTAATCTCTACGATGCTAAAAACGGCAAAAAACGTGAGTTAGCAAAAGACGGTGTTCTTATCTCAGAAAAATTAGCTAAAGCTTATCAGGCTAAAGAAGGTCAAACGATTCGTCTGAAAGATGATAAAGGGCAACATTATCAGGTCAAGGTTTCAGGGATTATCGAGATGAATGCTGGACATTATCTCATGATGACGAAACCCATTTTTGAGAAAACGTTTAAACAGGTGGATGCTTCAGAGGCTCATTTGGTTAATTTAAAAGATAAATCCAGTCAGGCTTTGAAAGATCAAGCGACAGCTCTACTAAGTTTAGCGGCTATTTCAGGCTTGAGTCAAAATTCTGCTATGGTTGATACGGTTGAAGCCGTAGTGGCTTCCTTAAATGGCGCTATGACCGTTTTGACAGTGGTGGCTGTGCTCTTAGCTGTGGTCATTCTTTACAATCTTACCAATATAAATGTGGCAGAGCGCATTCGTGAACTTTCGACTATTAAAGTTCTTGGCTTTTTCAATAAAGAAGTGACGATGTATATCTATCGTGAGACGATCATCCTTTCTCTTATCGGTATTGGGGTTGGACTCTTCTCAGGGATTTACCTTCACAAGGTCATTATGAACATGATTGGTAGCAATGATATCCTCTTTGGTACCCAAGTTGCTTGGACGGTCTATGCCACTCCGATTGCTGTTGTGCTTATCATTTTGATACTGCTGGGTTGGCTGGTCAACCATATCCTTAAAACAATTGATATGCTAGAAGCCTTGAAGTCAGTTGATTAGGAAATGATTTAGTCAAAGCCCATGTTTAGCGATATACCTAAAGTAACCACACTATTATTTTGTAGTGTGGTTTTTTCTTTTATCTGAGTTAATAGTATGATATAATTAAATAGTTAGAAAATTTAAAAAAGAAGGAAGGCGTATATGACGAAAATTTATCAAAAAGCATTGAATACTTTACTTGAAACCTATGATATTGACATCAAAAAAGGATTAACACAAGAACAAGTCACGAGTCAGCGAGAAAGATATGGGAAAAATATTTTAGAGGAAAATGATGGCAAATCAGCCATAGAAATTCTAGTTGAAAAGTTGAACAATATTATTGTCTACCTACTAGGCTTTGCCATGATGTTATCAGCTGCAATGGGCGAATGGATCGAAGCTGGAGCTGTTTTCTTAGCCTTACTAATTTCGGTATTGACAGGATTTTTTGTAGAATTAAAAGCACAAAAATCAGTCAATGCCTTGCAAAATATGGTTAATACGCACGTCAGTGTTTTACGTGATGGTAGAGAAATCGAGATAGAGTCATCAGAGTTAGTTCCTGGCGATGTGCTAGTCCTTCATACAGGTGATGCTATCGCTGCTGACGGACGTTTGGTGACCTCAAACAATTTAGCAGTCATTGAGTCGGCTTTGACAGGTGAATCTGAAGCTGTGGATAAGGATGCCGATGCTATCTTAGATCAAGACGTGCCTATTGGTGATCGCATCAATATGATTTTTTCAGGGTCGTCAGTGACAAGGGGACAAGGTTTGGCTCTTGTGACGGATACTGGCATGAATACAGAGGTTGGTAAAATTTCAGATATGATGTCTGGTCACCAAAGTTCTGAAACCCCACTAGATAGGGAAATTGCCAAACTTGGTAAATCACTGATTTTACTCGCTGTTCTTGCAGCAATTTTGGTGGTGATAGTTGGTCTTATTAACGGTCAGAGATTAACTGATATCTTGCCTATTGCGATTATTTTGGCTGTTGCGGCTATTCCAGAAGCTATGCCAGCTGTTCAGACGATTACCTTAGCCAATGGGATGAAAACCATGGCCTCCCATCAAGCCTTGGTCAAAACCTTATCGGCGGTAGAGACCCTAGGATCGACATCAGTGATTGCTAGTGATAAAACAGGAACGCTAACCGAGAACCAAATGATGGTTGGCATTATCAGTACGCCTACAGGTGATTATCAGGTGTCAGGTTCGGGTTACCAACCTGAAGGTGAGATTACTAAAGATGACTATCAGTATGATATTGACATCGATCAGACATTTGTGACCTCTCAGGATAAAGAGGATAGTTCTGAAGAGAGTCGCTTAAAAGCCATACTCTTGCATGCCTTTTTGTCTAGTAATGCACGTTTAGAAGTTTCAGATGACGCTAGTGATGAGTACAGCATCAAAGGAGACCCAACAGATGGTGCTCTGAAAGTCCTTGGCTACAAAGGAAACTTGACCCCAGACAAGATAGAGCAATATGGTTTCAAAAAACTAAATGAAATTCCCTTTGACTCTAAACATAAATACATGGCAGTCAGTTATCAGTGGCCAAATAATCGGGTGCAGTTTATCTTAAAAGGCGCTCCTGATGTTCTCTTGTCGCTGGTGGAAGAAAAGGCTGATAAGAAACAATTTTGGCAAGACAAGATAGAGCAAATTGCTGAAAAAGGAATGCGGTCCTTGGCATTAGCTAGTACCTTTGTTTCAGCAGAAGATCGTTCTGCGATGACGGAAGATCTACCCAAATGGCTATCTGACCATTGTCAAGAGTTGGAGATAGAGGGGTTATTTGGTATTGTAGACCCTCCTCGCAAGGATGTCGCAGAGTCCATTCAACAGACACAGCAAGCTGGTATTAACATAAAAATGATCACTGGTGATCATCCTAAGACCGCTTCGATGATTGCGAAAGAAATTGGTATTAAGAATTGGGATCACACCATGACTGGCGCTGAGATTGACCAAGAGCATGATCAGGCTGGCTTTATTGACCGCGTTCATGATACTGCCGTATTTGCCCGTGTCTCTCCGGAAAATAAATGGCAACTGGTTAATGCCTTGCAGAAACATGGTGATATAGTTGCTATGACAGGTGATGGTGTCAATGATGCTCCCGCTCTAAATGGCTCAGATATTGGAGTTGCCATGGGCATTCGTGGTACAGAGGTTGCTAAAGAGGCTTCTGATATGATTTTAACCGATGATCGTTTCTCGACAATTGTGGAAGCTGTTAGGGAAGGACGTATCATCTTTGAAAATATCAAAAAATATGTGTCATTCCTATTTGCTTGTAATATGGTAGAGATCAGTGCTATTTTATTTACCATTATGTTTCTGTTACCAATGCCAATTCAGCCCTTACATATTTTGTGGTTAAATCTATTAATTGATATTGGGCCAGCTATTGCATTAGCCTATGAGACTGCAGAAGAAGACATTATGAAGCGACCACCTAGAGATAGTCAAAATGGACTGGTGACGACTAACTTTTTATCAAGGATTATCCTGAGTGGTATCATTATCGGTCTAGCAGCATTCGGTCTCTTTTATTACCTGCATATCGTCACTCAACGACCACTAGTCTATGCTCAAACAGCAACCTTTTCCTTTATGACAGTGGCTCAGCTAGGGCATATTTTCAATGTCAGACGTCAAAATGGCTTTGGGCTAGATAGGTCGTTGCTGACCAATAAACGTTTAGTTCTCGCTTTAATTTTTAGTCTTTTGATGCAAATGATGGCTGTTTATCTACCATTCTTTAACAATGTTTTAGGGACCACGCCATTAAGAGTTGATACCGTCTTACTGTTAAGCATAGTTAGTGTGGGGGTTACAGCTTTTATCTATCTAATGAATCACCTTATTCAAAAGATCATTCATTAATGGAGTTAAATGAGATAGTTTTCAGACAAGGAACTATGTTGCGGATAATATTTACGTAGGACAAGGATAGTGATCATGTCTCAGCATGAATTCAAAAGATCATAACGAAAAACTCGACCCTTCTTAGCCTAAGGGTCGAGTTTCTTGTCATAACATTATGACATCACTATTTCTGAATTTTGCTAAGTATTAGTCAAGGTGGAGCTGTGTTTAAGAGAGGATTGCGTAATCTCTGTGCCTACATCAGAATGCCCTCTAGTAACAAGTTAGCTATGAAACAAGAGAAGGGAAATAATGCTTTAAAAAAAGCATTACAATGAAGCAATGCTTTTCGGAGCTATTTGACAAAAAGTTAATGAATAGGTCGTACTAATATGATGACGTCAAGACTGGATTGTTTTTGTTTCCTATTGCCACATTAAGTTTTTTAAACGACTTGATGATAACAAATCAGTAAGCCGTTTATAGTATCTCATTGCGAGCTAACCCTGTCCTTATGAGCCATCAAGAAACGAAGAGGAAACTTTTAACTGGCATCAATCTTATAAATCTCCGTAAGGACCTTGGAAAGTATTGCCATGACGGATATCTCCATATTGATAACCTTTGTCAAACCAGCGCTGGCGTTGTTCAGAAGTTCCGTGTGTGAAACTATCTGGAACCGTTCGACCATAGGCTTCTTGCTGAAGTGTGTCGTCACCAACAGCATGCGCCGCCTGCATGGCTTCTTGGACATCTCCTTTTTCCAGAAGACCTTCATCCTTGACATAGCTAGCCCATGCCCCAGCATAATAGTCTGCCTGTAACTCCAAACGGACATTGAGCTGGTTGGCTTCAGCTTTGGATTTGCCTTGACGTGCTTTATTGTAGTCCGTCATAGTGCCTAACTCGTTCTGCACATGATGCCCCACTTCGTGAGCGATGACATAGGCTAAAGCAAAGTCCCCTTTAGCCCCATAACGATTGGATAGTTCATCGTAGAAACTTAAATCTAAATAAACTTTCTCATCAGCAGGGCAGTAGAAAGGCCCAGATGAAGCTTGGCCAACACCACAAGCGGTAGTCGTTTGACCAGAATAGAAGACCAGCTCTGGTTCGGAGTAATCTCCGAGACCTTCTTTTTTAAACTGCTTATTCCAATAATCTTCTGTTGAGCCGAGAACTTTACTAACAAATTCAGCATCCGCATCGCTGACGTTAGTATTTTTTTTCTGAGAGATTTGATTTGACTGATAAGATTGGCTGGTGCCGCCTGTAAAAATGCCGGATAAGGCACCTCCCCCACCAAACATGATAAGGATGATAATCATGAAAAGCTTCATTTTCCATGATCCTCTTGAAAAGAGGATAGAAAGAAGGGCTCCGCTTCCCATACCTCCGCGTGAAGTGCCATATGATTGCTGAGCTCGGCGATCATCAATATTACTACTTTTTCTAAGATCATCTATTTTCATTTTACTATCCTCTAAACTTATCTGATAACTTAATTGTATCAAAAGTCTTCTGAAATAGCTTTCATTATCAATGGAAATCCTTAAATTTGTTATAATAAGAAGATAGTTTGAAGCCCCGTTTGTGATCAAAGGGCTTAGTATCTGATAACTTAAACTCGCTCTGACAGCTATGTGGCAAAGATGGCGTCTACCTAACCATAGGCTGGGCGGTTTTGTCAGCATGTCCATGCTGTTTAAGGGCTTAATATCTTATTTTTAGGTGTCTCCATGAAGTTATATTATACCAATCCTACCAATTCTCTAACGGATTTATTAACACAAAAAGCAGAAGGGTTTCTTCAGCAAGGTAAGCGTGTTTTTTACATAGCCCCAAATTCCTTATCTTTTGAGAAAGAACGTCGAGTACTGGATTACTTGCCGAGCCATGCTAGTTTTCAAATGATTGTGACACGTTTTGGTCAGCTGCCCAATTATTTTATGTTGCCCAAGAAAAAAGAAAATGCTAATTTGAATGATGCAGGCTTGAGCATGCTTCTTTACCGTGTCTTGAACCAGCTCTCCGATCAATCCCTTCCTGTTTTTGGTCGCTTGAAAAAAGATCCTGGTTTTATTGAACAAGTTCTCGATTTATACAAGGAATTAGCCAAAAGTCAGCTGACTTTGGATGACTTTGATGTCCTTATATCAGAAACGGATCCTTTGGACAAAATGGCAGAGCTCAGAACGATTTTGAGCCACTTTATGGAAGCTATTCATTTGGAACATTTGAGTGGTGAGAGTAAGCTGCAATTTTTCATGCGGGTCCTTAGTGAAGGCAAGTTGGATCACCAGTTGCAAGATACGGTTATTGTTATCGATGGCTTTACCCGTTTTTCAGAAGAAGAAGAGCAGCTGGTTGAACTTCTTAATCAAAAAGCAGAGCAAGTGCTTATTGGCGCCTATGCGACTGAGAGAGCTTACAATGCTCAGTTATTATCGGGCAATGTCTATGAAGCCAGTGTGTCTTTTTTACGAGCGCTAGCTAGCCAACATGGTGTTCAAGCGGAAGAATTATTGGAAGACAGCAAGGAGACCACGTTCGCGAAAGTGTCAAAAGCCTTCGAAGCGAGTTATGATGTTACATCTCAAGAAGCAGTGACTGTTGAGTGGACTGATAGTGACCAAACCGCTCTGCAACTTTGGGAAGCTACCAATCAAAAAGTTGAAATCGAAGCAGTTGCTAAAGATATTCGCCGCAAAATCCGTGAAGAAGGGGCAGACTACAAGGATTTTACATTGCTTTTAGGGGATGAACACTCTTATAAGTTACCTGTTGAACGCCTGTTCCATCAGTTTGAAATCCCCTTTTACTGGGGACGAGCTGAGTCAATGGTTAACCATCCGCTTTCTGCCTTTATGATGAGTCTTGAGCGAGTCTTGCGTTATTATTTTCAAAGAGAGGATGTCATCAATCTGTTAAAAACAGGTCTCTATGGTCAATATAAGGATGATGATTTGGACGTTTTTGAACAATATTGTCAATTCGCAGACATCAATGCTGGACAATTCAACAAACCTTTCAAGCATAATATCAGTCGAACTCAAGCAGATGAAAAAGGGCAACAACAAGAACTTAAAAAGTATGCTTTAGAAGCACTCAACCATATGCGACAATCACTAATAGAACCCTTGACAGGCTTACATGTGCAAGGCGATATTGATTTTCTATTACAAGAACTGATGAGCTTCTTTGAAAACTGCCACTTAGCGCAGAATATGCAAACCTTAACCGTCAATGCTAACCAAGAATCAATTGAAAAACATGAGCAAGTGTGGAAGGTCTTTACTGATTTATTGGAACAGGCAAAACTTGCCTTTGCAAAAGAGTCGCTTAGCATGCTGGAGTTGGTAACTCTTTTAGCCAATGGGATGACATCAACGGATTACCGTACGGTTCCTGCTACGGTTAATGTGGTTAATGTGCGTTCATATGATTTGATAGAGCCACATTCGGCTCCCTATGTCTATGCTATTGGGCTTGGGCAATCATCCTTTCCTAAGGTATCTCAAAATACTAGTCTGTTAACAGATGAAGAGCGTCAACTGGTTAATGAAAATGTGAATGGTCAAGGACGACTTGACATCATCACAGGAGATAATCTCAAGAAAAATCATTTTGTAGCTATCTCTCTTTTAAATGCTGCCGATAAAGGCTTGGTCTTGTCTTATCCACAGCTTATGGGCGAAGGTCAAGAACTCATGTCGCCCTATATGACCACCCTAACGAATGACTTGGGATTTCCCCTTACGATAAAACAAAAAAATTTAGGGCAGATTGCCCCAGACGATTTGGGTTCTTACAAAGAGGTTTTAGCGCGCTTAATCAGCCTTAATCGCTCTCAATTTTTGGATAAATTGAGTCAGGAAGAAGTGACTTACTGGAATGTTTTAGGTCGTGTGATTCGGAAGGAATTGTCTGACAAAGGCATTTCGATTGGTCACATTTCGAAAGAGTTGACAACCAAACCCCTATCGAAAGAGGTCTTAGAAGTCCTCTTTCCAACCAATCAGGCCTTACACCTATCGGCTTCGTCACTAACGCGTTTTTACAATAACCAGTATCTTTATTTTGTTGAGAAAATCCTTGGTCTTCGTGAGCAGGATTCTATTCATCCAGATGCCAGAAGTCACGGGAATTTTTTACACAAAGTTTTTGAGCGGGCGCTTTCTAACCAAGAGACCTTAAGTTTTAAAGACAAGCTGGACAAGGCTTTGATGGAAACGAAGCAAGATAAGGCATTTCAAGCGCTTTATGAGGAAAATCAAGCAAGTCTGTATTCCCGCGAAATCTTGGAGATGATCGCTAAGGCTACAGGAAGTTTATTTGAAGACAGAGATGATATTCAGGTCAGTCGCCAAGAAGCCCCCTTTAAGCTTCTGTTAGCAGGTGATCCTAAGTCTCCACCGAGTCATCCCATAGAAGTATCTGGTTTTATTGATCGTGTGGATAAGTTGCAATCAGATGCAAAAGACTTGGCTTATGGTGTTATTGATTACAAGTCCAGTCACCAACGCTTTCAACTGGAGAAATTCTACAATGGCCTTAGTCCTCAGTTGATAACCTATCTTCTAGCTTTAAGAGAAGGTAAGGACAAAACAGGGAAGCCTCTCTTTGATGAGCTCGATTACTTTGGTGCCATGTATTTGCAGATGCAAGAACCCAGCCTAGCCCTCAAAGACATTAGTGAATTTGGAAAAATTCCTCAAAAACTCAAGGACGACTTGCGTTACGATGGTCTTTTCCGAGAGGAATTTCTGACTTACTTACCTGAAGACGATTATAAATTCAGCCGTAATAGACAAGCTGTTGTCTATAATGAACAGGAACTGGACGACTTATTGAATTTGTTGAAATCCCAATACCAAGAAGCAGCCGAGACCATTTTGAAGGGGCATTTTGCCATTAATCCTTATAGTCAAGATGGGAAATCAGTTGCTGGTGAGCAATTGACAGCTTTGACTGGATTTGAAGCTGATTTGCACTTGGGACAGGCTCGTTTTTTAGAAAGCATTAAAGCCAGCCCGTCACAAAAGCGGCAGTTACTATTAGAAAAAATACACGACAAAAATCAGGCAAAGAAGGGAGGAAGCCATGTTTAAGCCTTATTTAAGTGAGACAGAGATTAATCAAGTGATTGAACTTGAAAATCAGTTGCCAGCTGGGCAGCAGCGACGCACACCAGAGCAAATAGAAGCTATATACACCCATGGTCAGAACATACTGGTTTCTGCTTCTGCGGGTTCTGGTAAGACCTTCGTTATGGTTGAGAGAATCATTGATATGATTGAACGTGGAGTGGGCGTGGACCAGCTCTTTATTTCAACGTTTACGGTAAAGGCAGCAACTGAACTGAAAGAGCGTTTGGAGAAAAAATTAAACCTAGCCCTAGGACGTGCCAAAGATTCTAGCAGTCAGGCTCATCTGTCCCTGCAATTAGCTAATGTTCAGACGGCAGATATCGGTACTATGGATGCTTTTACACAGAAGCTGGTGACGCGTTATGGCTATTTGGTCGGTATTTCCCCAAGTTTCAGTATTTTGCAAGACGAGACAGAACAAGCACTCTTAAAAGATAAGGTGTTTAGTGATCTTTTTGAAAGTTATCGTTTAGATAAGGATAAGGCTGCTCATTTTAATGAGTTAGTTCGAAATTTTACCGGTCGGGCTAAGACCAATCGTGCCTTTCGGGATGTGGTTTACCAGTTATATCACTTCATGCAGGCAACGGATGATCCTGAAAGCTGGTTGAAAGAGCATTTTATCGATCAATCTGCTTACACGGCAAAGTCCTATTATCCGGATCGAGCGCTGGAAAAACTTCAAGGTGAGCTTGAACAAGCTCGCCTGTACTATCAAGCACAGCATAAACAGGTGCTTCAGGCGATAGCCCAAAAAGAATTAGGGCAAGTTAGCGACTTGGTGTCAACTATGGCTTTCAGGGCTTCTGTTTTTGGCAAAAAAGGCGATTTTCTAGAACTAGCAGAATTAATGACGCGCTATGCTAATATTGATGTCGATCAAGCCCAAGCGAGTTCAGCTGAGTTAGAAGCTGCTAAGACTAACTTTTTAGCCCTTTGTCGGCGTCCAGCTACGACAACTAAAACAGGTAAGTTAGATAAACTATCTACTCAAATCCAAAAACTAGCCAATCAAGAAAGTCATCTCATTAGCTTAATCGATCAGAGAGAATTGGCGAGATTTGTAGACGAGTTGGATAAGATTGGGATTGCTAGCACTCACTTAAAAAAATACCAGCTTGAACCTGTCATCAACCATTACCGCTTCTCTGACTTGACCAGAGATGATGTCAGAGCAAGTGACTTGGACATTATGAAAAGACAATTTGATAACCTTTTCTACCAAATTGATGAGACAATGTCTGCCATGGCGGAGCAACTGATGACCATCACGGAAGCTGATTTTGAAAGAAGCTATTTCCTAATGAAAGAAAAGCTTCACCAACCGTTTGATGTTTGGTTTACCAAGAAAGAGTGGGACAGCCGATTTCCAAAATTGACAGAGTATCATCAGCTCTACGCTATGATTGCAGTGATTTATGAAGAGCAACCCAAGGCTATTTCCTTGTTGAAAATGTTACAAGCGTTTTTGAGCGATTTTTCAAACCGCTATTTAGCACTGAAAATCAGTGAATCTCGTTTAGAGTTCTCAGATGTTGCCCACGCAGCTATTCGCATTTTGTCAGAGAATGAAAAGCTAAGACAAGGTTTTCAAGACCATTACGCTGAGGTCATGGTCGATGAGTATCAGGATAACAGTCCTATTCAAGAGCGTTTGCTGGACTTGCTTTCCAATGGTAAAAATCGCTTTATGGTGGGAGATGTCAAGCAGTCTATCTACCGTTTCCGTCAGGCTGATCCGACTATTTTTACTGGAAAATTCAACCTTTTCAACAGTGATCCCCAGGCAGGGAAACTGATCGTCTTGAAAGAGAATTTCCGCAGTCATAAGGAAGTTGTGACTAGCGTTAACGTCGTCTTTAGCCATCTTATGGACCAAGAATTAGGAGATATTGTTTACGACCAGTCGCAAGAGTTAGTCGCTGGCAATCCTGAAAAACAGTTGGCGACTCCAGACTATAAAACGACCTTTTTACTCTATGATGATCAGCAAGAAGACCATTTAGATAGAGAAGATGATGAAGCCCAGGATCATCAGGAAGTCTCTCAAGGACAAGTTGACTTGGTTATCGATGAAATCAAACATTTGCAAGAAAAGAGTCAAGGGTCATTTGATTTCTCAAGCATTGCTCTCTTAGTACCTTCTCGAACCCGAAACGTTGCTATTTTAAAACGGTTTTCAGAAGCAGGTATCCCTTTGGTGGCAGATGATGGGGTCATGAATTACCTCAAATCAACCGAGGTCATGATCATGCTTGAAACCTTACGAACGGTTAACAACCCGTTAAATGATTATGCCTTGGTTTCCTTGATGAAATCTCCCATGTTTTCTTTTGATGAAGATGATTTGGCGCGTATTGCCGTTCAAGATCAGAGACAGACACTGATGAACTTTTACGACAAAGTCCTTTTAGCCAATCGTCAAAAAGGGCACCATAAGGACTTAATCACGACTCAATTGGCCCAAAAAATTACTCAATTCTTAGACTATTTGAGTAATTGGAGGCAATTTGCCAAGACCCATTTGATACACGAATTGATTTGGAAAATCTATAATGATCGTTTTTACGTAGACTATGTTGGGGCTCTGCCAAATGGTTTGCAACGTCAGACCAATCTCTATAGTCTGGCTTTAAGAGCGCATCAATACGAGCAGTCAGGATTTCGTGGATTGAATCGTTTTGTGACGATGATTGACCACGTTTTGGAACAAGAGCATGATCTGGCAGATGTATCTGTTGCTCTTCCTAAAAATGCTGTTCGCTTGATGACCATTCATAAAAGTAAGGGCTTAGAGTTTGACTACGTTTTTGTTCTCAACATGGATCAGTCATTTAACTTGAAAGAGACGTCTCACGCCAAGGCAATTGCTCAGAAGAAAACAGGTGTGGGAATTATCTATCAAGCTGATTTATCAGATGATGAGCGGTTTAACCATAACTCCAGTCTTCCCATCAAGGTCACTCTTGAAACCTTACCTTTTAAAACCAACAAAGAAGTAGTTCTTAGAGCAAGTCTGTCAGAACGGATGCGCTTGCTTTATGTCGCTATGACTCGTGCAATCAAGAAGCTCTATCTGGTTGGGACTGCCCATAAAAAAGATGGCCATCAAACAGACGATGCTGAAGAGGCTATTTTACCGTTAGGGCGTCGCGAAAAAATACGTTCTTTCCAAGACTGGCTATTAGCTTTAGCAGAAACCTATCCAAATAGCTTCTCCCAAGCAATTGACCTTGTTTATGCTTCGGGGAACACTCAGAACATTGACGCGGCTGCTTCCCCAGATGTGATGGATTTAGCGGATAATCGACAATCTGACGACATTGTGAAAGCTCTGGACAATTTAAAACAAGTTCAGTCCTATAATGCCCTGCACCAAGCTGGAATTGAGTTACCAAGTTTAAGAACACCAAGTCAGCTGAAAAAAGCCAAATTGTTGGAACAAGAGAAAGCTGATATTGCCCTCATTAGCCGAGTGCAAGAGGAAAAAGCCCCTGTAACCTTCACATTACCAAGTTTTTCAGATAAAAAGACCTTGACACCAGCAGCAGTTGGGACAGCGCTGCATGATCTGATGCAACGCTTGGATTTGCAAAGAGACCTTAGCCAAGAGAGCATTAAGCAGACTTTACAGGAGATGACTGATCAGACAGAACTTATAGATGCCCTACCGCTTGATAAAATAGAAGCCTTTTTTAAAACGGATCTCGGTCAGCAGATTTTGGCAAATCAGGACAAGCTTCACCGCGAAGCACCTTTTGCCATGTTAACCGATGACCTAGCCAGTGGTGAATCGTTTGTGATTCGTGGGATTATTGATGGCTATCTCTTGTTTGAAGATCGAATCATCCTTTTTGACTATAAAACGGATAGATACAAAGATTCCTCGCAGATGATAGCCCGTTATCAGGACCAGATGGCCTTGTATGCCAAATCCCTCAGACAGGCCTATGCTATCAACCAGATTGATGCTATATTAATCTTGTTTGGTGGCGATAAGCTAGAGCTTATTATAGTGCCTCAAAAAGATTAACAACTACTTACGCCAGTTTTGATCAGCCTATTTAACATTTCTTGAATTTTTAACTTGATTTTGCCTAGTAGATGTTGTGAGAAGTCGCTGGAATAAGTGTTATTCCTAAAAAGACCTTAAAATTTGGTATAATAATAAAAACGATATGGAGGAAAGCAATGCCAGAAAATAAAATCAATCTCGTCATTGTAACGGGAATGAGTGGTGCCGGAAAAACCGTAGCTATCCAGTCTTTTGAAGATTTGGGTTACTTCACCATGGATAATATGCCACCAGCCCTCTTGCCCAAGTTCCTAGAGTTGGTAGAACAGTCAGAAGGGACCAGTCGAGTAGCCGTTGTGGTTGATATGAGAAGTCGTCTCTTTTTCAAAGAAATCACAACCATTCTTAACCATTTAGAGAGCAACGAAGCTATTGATTTTAAGATTCTTTTTTTGGATGCGACTGATGGAGAATTGGTATCACGATACAAAGAAACCCGTCGTAGCCATCCTCTAGCAGCTGATGGTCGTGTTTTAGATGGGATCACACTAGAGCGCGAACTTCTAGCCCCCTTAAAAAGTCTTAGTCAAAACGTGGTTGATACGACAGAGTTGACACCACGCAATCTACGAAAGGAAATTTCAGACCAATTTGCCCAAAATACTGAAAAAACAGGTTTTCGTGTTGAAATTATCAGTTTTGGTTTCAAATATGGTCTTCCCCTAGATGCCGATTTGGTCTTTGATGTGCGCTTTTTGCCCAATCCTTATTATCAAGTTGAACTCAGAGAACAGACTGGTCTTGATCAGCCAGTTTACGATTACGTTATGAGTCAGCAAGAATCTGAAGACTTTTACACAAGCTTGCTAGGACTAATCGAACCTATCTTGCCAGCTTACCAACGAGAAGGCAAGTCTGTCTTGACTGTTGCTGTTGGCTGTACGGGAGGTCAGCATCGTAGTGTTGCTTTCGCGCATCGTTTAGCCGCCGATTTGACCAATAACTGGTCCATCAATGAAAGTCATCGAGACAAAGACCGACGTAAGGAAACGGTGAACCGCTCATGAGAAAACCTAAAATAACAGTTATCGGCGGAGGAACTGGTATTCCTGTTATCCTAAAGTCCTTACGTCATCAGCATGTTGATATTACAGCAGTGGTAACGGTGGCTGATGATGGAGGTTCTTCAGGCAAACTACGCTCAGCCATGCAACTCACGCCCCCTGGTGATTTGCGTAATGTATTGGTAGCCATGAGCGATATGCCTAAGTTTTATGAAGAACTCTTCCAATACCGGTTCAATGAAACAGATGGTGTTTTAGCAGGCCATCCCCTTGGCAATCTGATTATCGCAGGTGTTTCTGAAATGGAAGGCTCTACCTACAATGCCATGCAGGCCCTAACACAATTTTTCCATACGACCGGTAAAATCTACCCATCAAGCGTGACCCCTTTAACCCTACATGCCGTTTTTAAAGATGGTCATGAGGTTATCGGAGAAAGTCACATTTCAGAGTATGACGGCTTGATTGATCATGTCTACGTGACCAATACCTATAACGACGACATCCCAACAGCCAGTCCAAAAGTGGTAGAAGCTATCATGGAAAGTGATATGATTGTACTGGGACCGGGCTCCCTATTTACATCGATTTTACCAAATCTCGTTATTCCAGAAATTCGTCAGGCCCTGGTTGAAACCACAGCAGAAGTGGCCTATGTTTGTAATATTATGACTCAGTACGGCGAGACGGAGCATTTTACAGATGCTGATCACCTAGCTGTTCTCAATCGTCATCTGGATATTGATGTTATCGACACTGTTTTGGTCAATATCGAGCCTGTTCCACAAGACTATATGGAAAATAACCAATTTGACGAGTATCTGGTTCAGGTTGAACATGATTTTAAAGGGCTTAAAAATAATGCAAAGCGCGTGATTTCGTCTAATTTCTTACGTTTGGAGAATGGCGGAGCCTTCCACCAAGGAGAACTAGTTGTTGAAGAATTAATGGATTTAGTGAGGACTAGGCACCTATGAGTTTTACCACAAATGTCAAAGAAGAAATTCTGACAGAATCACCAAAAAGCAAAGAAGAATTATCAGCCATCATCAAAATGTCGGGTAGTATTGGTTTAACAGGACAAGGGCTAACTCTTTCTATTACTAGTGAAAATGCCAAGATTGCCCGCCACATTTATTCTCTTTTTGAAGCCTACTATGATCTTCACCCTGAAATCAAATACCATCAAAAGACCAATCTTCGAAAGAACAGAGTTTATAATGTTTTTGTTGACCAACATGTAAATGATATTCTGTCCGATCTGCAGCTAGCAGACTCCTTTTTTGGCTTTGAAACAGGTATCAATCCAATGATACTGGAAGAGGATGACAAGGGGAGGTCCTATCTACGAGGCGCTTTTTTGGCGACTGGTACCATTCAAGATCCTGAATCAGGTCGTTATCAATTAGAGATTTTTTCCGTTTATCAAGACCATGCAGAGGATTTATGGCGTTTGATGCAAAAATTCCTCCTAGAAGCCAAAGTCATTGAACGTAAAAACGGCGTTGTGACTTATCTCCAAAAAGCAGAAGACATCATGGACTTTCTTCTCCTAGTAGGGGCAGAATCGGCTAAGGAAACCTATGAAGAAGTTAAAATCTACCGTGAAGCTCGCAATGACATCAATCGAGCTAACAATGCTGAAACAGCCAATATCGCAAAGACCATTAGTGCCAGTATGAAAACCATCAATAATATCATCAAAATCATGGATACTGTTGGCTTGGATGCTTTACCGCTAGAGCTGCAGCAGATAGCTCAAGTACGTATCGCTAATCCAGATTTTTCCATGCAACAATTGGCCGATAGTCTAGATTTTCCTCTAACCAAGAGCGGTGTTAACCACCGCCTAAGAAAAATCAATAAGTTTGCTGATGATTTATAACCGTAAAGAAGCTGGGCATTTGCTCCAGCTTCTTTACGGTTATTGTTATACCTATCAGACGTAATGGTTAATATTCAGTTAATTTCAAAAATAACTTTTTTAATTTTTTCTTAAGTAGTGCGAGCGGAAGCTACCTCCTTCGGAGTTTCATTCCTAATTTTTGAGCCTAGGTCTTAAAAATTCCGTTATTCGTGACAGTGTTGCTGTCACGAATCATACCACTACGGCGAAAATAACTTTTTAAGCTTACTTCACTCGCTCTAAACTGCGGAATCTTATTTTGCTATTCGGTACATCGTGTTATTTTTTGATTTTGGATGAGTATCAGTAGCTTGTCATCATTTGATACCAGAAGCTCCTAGAATTCTGCTTGGCGGTGATGTTATCTGGATAAAGCTAAGAGTTTTGAAGTGACCATGAATTGCTTCGTTTTATACTAACTCAAAAGCAAACGTTGTTGACTTGAGTTGAGCAAGTTCAGTTCTATCTACATCGGCGTAGCCTTGTCTGCTTGTGTTTGTCATTGAGTATTAAGAGGTCAACTCTGATAGGACCCTGAGTTTTAGCTAGAGACCCCACCTTATGAAACAAAAAAAGGATAAACATGGCGGCTTGGAAAACAGCCTTGTCTTATGGAGTTATGGAAAAAATGGTCACGGAAGATTAATAAACGGACTAATGCTCACTTGGTATCCAAGCACTAATGGATTCAGTGGCTACTGTAAATATCCCCCAACCTTCCTCGTCGATGGTAACGGGCGCCTCCTGTTTGTTTAAGGGATTGTAAAATTGGTGGTTTGCCCATGATTCTCCGACAAACATTTTCTTTTCCTGTTCAGTACCATTTGTTACAAGTACCGCTAATGGTTTGGTGTGGGTATCATCCCCCAGTCTTACCCAACCAATACAATCACTTTTATCAAAGTAATCCACCTGTTTGCCGTAGGCATAGTCTTGACGCAGCTGTAAGAGGAGGTCAATCGTTTCTGTGAAGGCTTGTTGCGGAAAACCGTCTTTGATACCGTAGTAATCACCATAAAAGACACACGGAATCCCAGCTTCTCGGAGTAAAATCAAAGCATAGGCTGCGGGTTTAAACCACTCTTCAACCGTTGATTCTAAAGCTTGCCCTCTTTGTGTGTCATGATTATCAACAAAAGTGACAGCCTTTGTCGAATGATTGTTAACCAAAGTGCCTTCAAAAATAAGTCTTAAGTCGAAGTCTCTATGGTGACTAGCATCATAGAAGTTTTGGTGTAGACGGACATCAACAAGGTCAAACTGATAACCGACACTTGCTAAGTAATCGTTATTTGCTGTTTCATCAGGATTCCAAAATTCTCCAAAAACATAAAAGTCCTCCCCGTGTTTTTCCCTAATGTCTCGGATCAAATTGGCTATAAAAAAGGAGTCAATATGCTTAATAGCATCCAATCGAAACCCTTGAATCCCTGTTGTTTCAATAAACCATTCTGCCCAATCATAGAGATTTTGGACAACTTCGGGATGTTTGAAATCCAGATCGGCATACATCAAATAGTCATAATTACCGTTTTCACTATCGACCAAATTTTCGTTAGCCCAACCTTTATTGTCGCCTTGAATTAAATAGACCCCTGTTTTTTTCGTCTTGGCATCATAGTCTGTTCCTGTAAAATGGTACCAGTGCCACTCAAAATCGTTATACATTTTCCGGCGACCTTCAAAGTTAAAATGCGTCCATCCTTTGATAACAAAAGGCTTTGATAAAGAACGATTGCGGTCATTGGCATCGACTTCGATAACTTCAAAATGCTCCATGCGATCGGCAGCAGCTTTATGATTTAAAACAATATCTGCAATAGGCTCAATACCATGAGTTTTAAGGGATTTAATAGCTTCTAAATACTCATCTTTATCACCGTATTTGGTACGTACGGTTCCTTTTTGATCAAATTCGCCCAAGTCAAAAAGATCATAAATGCCATAACCGACATCGTTGGCATTGGTTGCTTTAAAAGCAGGAGGCATCCAAACTTTACTAATCCCCTTACTAGCCAAATGTTCAGCATCTTTTGCGAGACGCTTCCAGTGCTTACCGTCGTTGGGCAAGTACCATTCAAAATATTGCATGATGGTTTGATTAGGCATGATGTTTATCTCTCCTTTATTAAGATATGTAATAGTTTAGCTTAATTTTTTAGTTTACGCAACCGATTGCGTAAAACCGTAAATGGCTTTGTTGAAAAATATGTCTCCTTGAAAAGAATTAATAATAGACTGCTAAAGAAGGGGGACTAAAACTTTTTGATTGACAATAATCAAGTCTTTTTAGGCGTACAACGATACCTGTAACGAAGAGTAGTTATGACAGATAGTCCTTTATGATTTTCAGCTGATGTTAGCCTGAAAACGGTTAATAGAATCTTCAGGGTTGACATTCATGACAAAAATGCTATACTTAACCGGTAAAGCAAAAACTAAACCAGTTAAGGATAAGGAGTAAATCATGAAAAAGAAATCAATTCTCTCAATGGGTTTTGTTAGTTTATTTTCACTAGGTCTTGTGGCTCATAGCCAAACGGTTCAAGCAGCTGATAAGGATATTGAAGTTATTGCCTCATTTTATCCAATGTATGAATTTACCAAACAAGTTGTTGGTGATGAAGGTAAAGTGAGTCTTTTAATCAAAGCAGGGACAGAAGCACACGACTTTGAACCATCAACTAAAGACATTACTAAGATTCAAAAAGCGGATGCCTTCGTCTATGATGATGATAACATGGAAACATGGGTGCCAAAAGTTAAGAAATCTCTTGATAACAAAGGTGAAAACTTCATCAAAGCCACTGGAGATATGCTCCTAATGGGCGGCGGCGGACATGACCACGACCATGGAGAAGAAGAACATGATCATGGAGAAGAAGGCCATACCCATGAATTTGATCCACACGTATGGTTATCTCCTGAACGCTCACAAACTCTTGTGGACAACATCGCTAAAGATTTGTCTAAAAAATTCCCAGAAAAAGCGGATGCTTTCAAGAAAAATGCCGAAGCTTATAATAAAAAATTATCAGATCTTGACAAGAAATATGATGACGCTTTGAAGAATGCGAAACAAAAAAGTTTTGTAACACAACATGCTGCCTTTGGTTACCTTGCTCTTGACTATGGATTAAACCAAGTGCCAATCACTGGCGTATCAGCTGAAGCAGAACCTTCTGCAAAACGCCTTGCTCAACTATCAAAATACGTTAAAAAATACGATATTAGCTACATCTACTTTGAAGAAAATGCCTCTTCAAAAGTATCAAAAACACTTGCTGATGAAGCCGGCGTTAAAACGGAAGTGCTAAATCCACTTGAAAGCTTGACCTCTAAACAGATGAAAAAAGGTGAAGACTATATCTCTGTAATGGAGAAAAACTTGAAAGCTCTTCGTAAAACAACGGACAAAGCAGGGAAAGAAATTGAACCAGAAAAAGGCGTTGAAAAAACTGTCTATAATGGTTACTTCAAAGATAGTCAAATCAAAGACCGCAAATTATCAGATTGGTCTGGTAAATGGCAATCTGTTTACCCATTGCTCCAAGATGGTACTCTAGATGAAGTCTTCGATTACAAAGCCAAGAAAAATCCAGACATGTCAGCTGCTGAATACAAAGACTACTACACAACTGGATACAAAACAGATGTTGAACAAATTAATATTGACGGTAAAAAAATGACCATGGAATTTGTCCAAAACGGTAAATCTCATAAGTTTACTTACAAATACGCTGGCCGTGAAACATTGAATTACGAAAAAGGTAACCGTGGCGTTCGTTTCATGTTTGAAACTGACGACAAAGATGCTGGACAATTCAAATATGTTCAATTCTCTGATCATGATATTCGTCCAAATAAAGCTGAGCATTTCCACATCTACTTTGGTGGAGAAAGCCAAGATGCTCTTCTTAAAGAGCTTGAGCATTGGCCAACTTACTACCCAACTGACTTATCAGGTCATGAAGTAGCACAAGAAATGTTAGCACATTAAAATTTCATATCCCAAAACCTTTCGCAGGTCGTTAAGTAACGATCTGCTTTTTACTATACTGATGATTGAGTAACTAACGATTAAAGGATCATCGACTGAAACAGTAGTGGGACACTAATATCTCCATTAACGTATTACCTAATGGTGACACGTTGAATGAGACATTTTAGTAAATATATCTCACCAATATTGTTTTTTTACGATAGTTGATGAGAGGTCGTAAAAAGCCAACCATCAGACAGGATTGAGTCGCTAACCAATTTCAGTTGCAAGCAGTCTCATACACTAAAAGCGCCTTCTATGACCTTGTTAAAGGAAATGTAGAGAGAAGAGGATATACTAGGACCATAAGGGAAACAATCTCTCTTAAACAGAAAAAAGAAGTATGGACATTACTTTATGAAACACTAAAACGCTTAGAAATGGTAGTATGCCATACTTCTTCGCATTTATTGAAAATTGGCTAAGTCATTATCCCAGCAACAAATTAGGCTACAAATCCCCTAGAGATGTTTTCCTTGCTGGCTAGTTTGGACTTGTAATGTGCCAAGGGACCTATTTACAATGGGGAAATTTTAGAGCTTTTTCTTGTGCTAACGCTTGGTCTTAAGCGTGGGTCTGTTGACTGGAAAAGGTCAAATATTAAGGTGACTGTTTAGGCAGTTTGGACAGTAAAAAAACCACTTCCATAAAGGGAAAGTGGTTTTTGTAACACTGTGATTATTTCGCAGCGTTTGGATCTTTGAGACCGTATTTTTTGTTGAAACGGTCCACACGGCCATCGGCTTGTGTGAATTTTTGACGTCCTGTATAGAATGGATGTGAATCAGAAGAGATTTCAACACGGATAAGTGGGTATGTTGCTCCTTCAAATTCAACAGTTTCGTTAGTTTGTTTAGTAGAACCGCTAACGAATTGGTAACCAGTAGTTGTGTCTAGGAAAACTACTGGACGGTAATTAGGATGAATATCTTTTTTCATTGTTAATGTTTCCTTTCTGCCATAGCAATTTTCTTGCCATAGTTATTAACCATTTCATTCTAACAAAACTTGAGTGACTTGACAAGGTTTTTACGTTTTTTTCTTAGAAATTCTCTATCTTTTTTGCTAGTTCTGTGATAAACTAGGAATGTTGTTTCAAACAACCCTTGGTGCTTACTTCCCTTTCACCAAGCATATTACAAACGGTTGAACCGCTAAAGGAGAATATATGAAAAATCTTACTGTTCGTGACTATGTTCAGATCGCATTAGTTGCCGCACTTTATGTCGTTTTAACGATTACGCCACCCTTAAATGCCATTTCTTATGGAGCTTATCAGTTCCGTGTCTCTGAAATGTTTAATTTTCTGGCTTTTTATCATCCAAAGTATATCATTGCAGTAACACTTGGTTGTATGATTGCTAACTTTTATAGCTTTGGTATGATTGACGTCATCGTTGGTGGCGGATCGACACTAGTTTTTGTTTCTTTAGGCGTTTTACTCTTTAAGAAATTCCATAATCAAACGCTCTTTAATGGCCTGTTTGACAAAGCCTTCTTTTACTTTTCATTCTTCTTTGCTGCGTCTATGTTCACGGTAGCACTCGAGTTGAAAGTAATTGCTCAGCTACCATTCTTCCTAACTTGGTTCACTTCAGGAGTTGGTGAGTTAGTTTCTCTCCTCATTGGGTCATTGATTATTAAGAGTCTCTCCAAACGAATCGATTTTACAAAATAGTCGTATGTATTGGGTCTAGGGCAACTGTCCTAGACTTTTTTTGATGATGTAAGCCTTTAATTGATCATTTTCTTGATTATAGGTTTTTCTTATTTTATGATTTTCCAACAATCTCATTCTATAAAAACAGGTAAATATGCTAAAATAGGGATATGGAAAATCGTATGAAAGAATTGGTTGCACAACTCAATCAATATGCTAAAGAATATTATACCCAAGACAATCCATCAATCTCTGATGCCGAATATGACAAATACTATCGAGAACTTGTTGAACTGGAAAAGAAATACCCAGAATTGATCCAAGACAACAGCCCTACCTATCGCATTGGAAGTTTGGTTCTTTCTGGTTTTGAAAAATACCAGCACGTCTATCAACTTTATAGCTTAGAAGATGCCTTTTCGAGAGAAGAGTTAGACCTTTTTGATGCTCGCGTCAAAGCTGAATTTCCTAAGGCAAGTTATGTCGCAGAATTAAAAATTGATGGCTTATCTATTTCCCTGACTTACCAAAATGGTAACTTGGTTACGGGAGCCACCCGTGGTGATGGTTCTATTGGAGAGAACATCACTGAAAATCTGAAACGTGTCAAAGATATTCCTCTAAGACTTGAAAAGCCTATCGATATTACCGTAAGAGGAGAAGCTTATCTGCCAAGGGCTTCTTTTGCTGCTATCAATCTTGATCGCCAAGAAAATGGCGAAACAGAGTTTGCCAATCCGAGAAATGCCGCCGCAGGTACTTTGCGCCAGTTAGATACTAGCATTGTTTCTAAACGCAATTTGGCAACATTCTTGTATCAAGAAGCCAGCCCAAGTCATCAAGATAATCAAGAAGAAGTGCTAGGTCACTTGTCAGAACTTGGGTTTTCGGTCAATCAAGAACGTCTCATTACCTCTTCTATGGACGAGATTTGGAGCTTTATTCAAAGGATTCAAGAGCACCGAGAAGAGTTACCATATGATATTGATGGAATTGTTATCAAAGTCAATGATTTACATGTTCAAGAAGAACTAGGTTTTACCGTAAAAGCTCCTAAATGGGCTATCGCTTACAAGTTTCCTGCTGAGGAAAAAGAAGCAGAACTGCTCTCTGTGGATTGGACTGTTGGACGCACAGGGGTTGTCACACCGACCGCCAACTTGACGCCTGTTCAGCTAGCAGGAACAACTGTTAGCCGAGCAACCCTTCATAATGTTGATTATATTGCTGAAAAAGACATACGCCTTGGAGATTCTGTCATTGTCTACAAGGCGGGAGATATCATCCCAGCTGTTTTACGGGTTAACAAGGATAAGCGGACCAACCAAGAACCATTAACTATTCCGACGACTTGTCCATCGTGTGCGAGTGAGTTGGTGCATCTCAAAGACGAGGTTGCTTTGCGTTGCATTAATCCGCTTTGTCCAAACCTTATTCGACGAAGTTTAGAACATTTTGCTAGTCGAAATGCTATGAATATTGCAGGATTGGGACCTTCAGTTGTTGAAAAAATGTATTCTGCTAAGTTGGTCAAAGATGTCGCAGATATTTACCAATTGTCAGTTGATGATTTATTAACCTTACCAAACATCAAAGAAAAATCAGCAGAAAAACTTTACCAAGCTATTCAGCAGTCAAAAGACAATTCTGCTGATAAATTGCTCTTTGGATTAGGGATTCGCCATGTTGGCGCTAAAGCGAGCCGTCTGATGCTAGAAGAATTTGAAACTATCCCTAATCTAGTAAAGGCTCAAGAAGAGGCAATCGCTGCTATTGATGGACTAGGTACAGTTATTGCAGAATCAGTGCACAGCTATTTTGCCAAAGAAGAAGCAAGACTACTTGTGGATGAGTTGGATCAAGCCGGAGTTAACCTAGCTTATCTAGGTAAAAAGGTGTCTAAAGATGCACAATTATCAGGTATGACGGTTGTTTTAACTGGAAAATTAGAAGAACTAACGCGCACCCAAGCCAAAGAGAAATTAGAAGCCTTAGGAGCTAAGGTAACGGGTTCTGTTTCCCAAAAGACAGACTTGGTTGTAGCAGGTGCTGACGCAGGTAGTAAGTTAGAGAAAGCACAAGCACTAGGAATTCGTGTGGAATCGGAAAAGTGGTTAAGTGACTTATAAGAGTGAGAAGACGATACAATAGGAGAAATGATGACAAATCATAAGAGAGCTCGTTTGATTTACAACCCTACATCAGGGCAAGAAATCATGAAAAAAAATGTGGCTGAAGTTTTAGATGTGCTGGAAGGATTTGGTTATGAAACTTCCGCCTTTAAGACAACTGCAGCACCAAATTCAGCGCGTGATGAAGCACGCAGAGCCGCTCAAGCAGGCTTTGATTTGGTGATTGCTGCAGGGGGAGATGGTACCATTAATGAGGTCGTTTCTGGGATTGCCCCCCTCGACAGACGACCTAAGATGGCCATTATACCAACAGGGACAACCAATGACTTTGCGCGTGCTCTAAAAATTCCACGTGGCAAGCCTGTTGAAGCGGCTAAATTGATAGGAAAAAATCAAACCTTGAACATGGATATTGGCCTAGCAGAAGAAGATAACTATTTTATTAACATTGCAGCTGCAGGAACCTTGACTGAGTTGACTTATAGTGTCCCTAGTCAGTTAAAAACGATGTTCGGCTACTTGGCCTACTTGTCTAAAGGGGTTGAGCTCTTGCCACGCGTTCGAAATAGACCAGTTAAGATTACACACGATAAAGGCGTTTTTGAAGGGCAAGCTTCTATGATTTTTGCTGCCATTACAAACTCAGTTGGTGGTTTTGAAACGATTGCCCCAGATGCTAAACTGGACGATGGTATGTTTACCTTGATTGTCGTTAAAACAGCCAACCTTTTTGAAATCGTTCACTTGATTCGTTTGGTTTTACAAGGTGGTAAGCATGTGAAACACCCCTTAATTGAATATATCAAAACCAATGAAATCAGGATTCAGCCACAAAGTCAAAATCGTATGATGATCAACCTTGATGGTGAATATGGCGGCGATGCCCCAATTACTTTGAAAAATTTAAAGAATCATATCACATTCTTTGCCAATACTGACGAAATTTCTGAAAATGCTATGGTACTTGAAACAGAAGATCTAGCTTTGGAAGCCATTGCTCAGAAATTTGCTCATGAGGTAGAAGATTTTGAGGAGCAAAAAGGAATTGATGAAAACGTATAATATTAGAAATACTGTGATTGTTCATTACCATAGACGACAGGGAAATTACTTTGATTTGAGCCTATGGAGATGGCTTGATAATGAGTGGGGGCAAGAAGATCGCTTTTTACGATACGACAGTTTTGGTGCGGTAGCTGTTTTGGATTTTGATGCCATGCACTATTTAAGCCATGTCTATGTCATGATTAAAAATCAAAACTGGACCTACAAGACAAGTGAATACCGTGTTAATAAGACAGAAGGTGTGCCTAAAACAGAAGTTTGGATTGTAGATGGTGATGACACACTTTACTATTCTCGGCAAGCGGCTGTCGCTAGCCCATCTTATGGCCGTAGACGACCTCGAAGTTTTGATATGGCTATCAATGCTGCAGCTTTTGATAAAAAGTGGGGATTTGATGGCTGGCTTGGAACTAACTATAGCAAAGAAGAAACGACTTTCCGCCTCTGGGCACCTACAGCTGAGAGAGTGGAAGTAATCCTATATCGCTCAACGGCTGAAGACGCTAGTGTTGATCGTGTTATCCCTATGGAACGCGGAACCAATGCAAAGCCTGAAAATCATCAAGAAAATACTCAGGGCTTGTGGGAGCTGAGCCTAAGCGAAGACTTAAATTACCATGCCTATACTTACCGAGTTTACTATCGCAGGCGAACCTTCTCGGATACGAGGGATCCGTATTCAACCGCCACAACTGCTAATGGTCGTCGCTCGATCATTATTGATCCAGTATTGATGGCACCTCAGGGGTTTAGTGTCAAACACGGTAAAGAAGCCAAGTGGAGGGTTGAAAATCCTAACCAGGCCGTTATTACAGAGATGCACATTCGAGATTTTTCCAAGTCTCCTTCGTCAGGTGTGCGAGAAAAGAATCGCGGAAAATACCTAGGAGCGATTGAAACTGGAACAAGGAACCGTTTTGGCGATAAAACTGGCTTTGATTACATCAAAGAATTAGGCACCTCCTATATCCAATTACAACCGGTTTTTGATCATCACCAAACCTTTGATGAAAATGGTGACTACGCTTACAATTGGGGCTATGATCCTGAGAACTTTAATGTGCCGGAAGCCAGTTTTGCCAGCAATCCTCATGAGCCACTCTCTCGAATCCATGAACTCAAGCAGTTAATACAAGCCTATCATGATGCTGGAATAGGGGTCATCATGGATGTGGTCTACAATCATACCTTTTCGAATGTTGATTCAGCCTTTCAGTTAACAGTGCCAGACTATTATTACAGAATGAACCAGGATGGTACCTTCCAGAATGGTACAGGTGTTGGTAATGAAACTGCAAGTGAAAAGGAAATGTTCCGTAAATATATGCTTGATTCTATTCGTTATTGGATTGAAGAGTACAATATTGACGGATTCAGATTTGATTTGATGGGAATTCATGATGTTACGACAATGAATGCTATTCGGCAAATGGTTGACCAAATTGACCCAAGAATTCTGCTTTATGGCGAAGGATGGGATATGGGAATTGGTCTCATGCCAGAAGATAAAGCCAAAAAAGACAATGCTAATCAAATGCCTGGAATTGGATTTTTTAATGATAATCAGCGTGACGCTGTTAAAGGAGCGGAAGTCTACGGTGATTTGACACACGGTTTTGTATCAGGAGCAGCGACAGAAGACATCGTTGCCAAATCCATTTTAGGTAGTGATGAGCTAGTTGATTATCTAGCACCTAATCAGGTCCTTAATTACGTCGAGGCTCACGATAATTATAATTTAAACGATTTGTTGTGGACCCTACACCCTTCCGATGATGATAAAACGCATACCAAGCGAGTTGAAATGGCAACGACCATCAATCTCTTATCACAAGGCATGTGTTTTATGCAGCTAGGTCAAGAATTTTTAAGAACCAAACGGGTGGCAACTGGCAAAGACGGCGAACTAACGCCTCAAGATATGCACTATGCAATGAATTCTTACAACGCGCCGGACGCAGTCAATCAGATTGACTGGGATTTGGTAACCTACCATAAAGAAACAATTACCTTTGTTCGGAAATTAATTGATTTGAAAACAAGGGATAAAGCTTTCTCATGGAGCAGCTTCGAAGACATTCGGCGCCATGTTTACATTGAAAACGCAGTCCCATCTTCAGGTCATATCAGTTTCCTTATTGATGGGGATCAGAAATACCGAATTATTTTGAATACAAGTGGAAAAAAATTGAAAATTTCACTGACAGAAAACGAAAAATATGATATACTATTTTCAAACATGAAGCGTTTACAACCTCAAGATCCTGAACTTGAAACGTTAAGTACGCTGGTCTTTGAAATACACCAATAACCCTAGTAACCGCTAAGGGTTATTTTGGTATTTTGAAGGCAGGAAAAAAGATTCTGGTTCGGTAGTTTACCCCTGTCGTGTCAATAGTGCCAAGTGTACTAGTGATGATATATTTTTTAGTGATAAATGACAGATAATTCTAATATTTGTAAAGCTTTGCAGAAAGGATGGTGCTATGGATAGAGATGGGCATCTCTATACCTTAGGTATAGGAGAAAATTATCATTTACAAGATTTTTTAGGGGCGCACGAAGCTTCTGGTGATGAGCAAACAGGTTACCATTTTAGGGTTTGGGCTCCAAATGCTGAAAATGTGCAGATCATTGGTGATTTTACAGGTTGGTACGACTTTCCCCTGCAGTTACAACGACATGAGACGGGTGTTTGGGAAGGTCATAGTCCTTATGCTTGCGAAGGTCAAATATACAAGGTTCTCGTTCAAAGGCAAGGTGGCCAAGTTATTGAAAAGATTGACCCCTTTGCTCGCTATCTGGAAAATCGTCCAAGCACGGGAGCTATTTTACAAAAGTCAGATAACAGAAAATGGAAAGACGGACTCTGGATGGGACGCCGAAAACGCTTTGGATTCAAATCGCGCCCTGTCAACATATACGAAGTTCATGCTGGCTCTTGGAGAACAGATGATTCGGGAAATCGCTACACCTTCAAACAGCTCGAAAAGGAATTGATTCCCTATCTGGTTGAGATGAACTACACTCATGTTGAGTTTTTGCCTGTGATGGCACATCCATTAGGCATGAGTTGGGGTTATCAGCTTATGGGATACTTTGCTTTTGAACATACTTATGGCACGCCTGAAGAATTTAAAGATTTTGTGGAAGCTTGTCATCTCCATAATATCGGTGTCATCGTTGATTGGGTACCAGGTCATTTCACGCAAAATGATGATGCTCTGGCTTACTATGACGGAACACCAACCTTTGAATACCAAGATCCTGATCGAGCTAGAAATGTTGGCTGGGGAGCCCTCAATTTCGACTTGGGAAAAAATCAGGTTCATTCCTTCCTAATCTCATCCATTCTTTATTGGATTGAAGCCTTTCATATTGATGGTATTAGAGTTGATGCTGTGACGAACATGCTCTATCGCGATTTTGATAAAGGACCGTGGACACCCAATATTTTCGGAGATAATCGCAATCTTGAAGGGATTAACTTTTTACAAAAAATGACAACGATTGTGAAAAGTTATCACCCTGGAGTCATGTTGATTGCTGAAGAGTCTTCATCACATTTACCAATAACCAAGCCAGTTGAAGAGGGTGGTTTAGGATTTGACTACAAGTGGAATATGGGATGGATGAATGACATTCTTAGATTTTATGAAGAAGATCCTATCTATCGCAAAAATGATTTTAACCTAGTCACCTTTAGTTTTATGTATTGCTTTAAGGAAAATTACATTCTGCCCTTCTCACATGACGAGGTAGTGCATGGTAAGAAAAGTATGATGCACAAAATGTGGGGGGATCGTTACAAGCAATTTGCAGGACTTCGCAATCTTTATGCCTATCAGATCTTCCATCCTGGTAAGAAGTTACTTTTCATGGGGTCAGAATTTGGCCAATTCTTAGAATGGAAGTCGCATGAACAGCTAGAATGGCAAAATATCGAAGATCCTATGAACCAAAAAATGCAATTTTTTACCAGTCAACTGAATCGTTTTTATAAAGACCATAGAGCTTTGTGGCAGATTGATGATTCATACGATGGTATAGATATTATTGATGCAGATAACAAGGAAGAAACCATCTTAGCCTTTGCTCGACAAACCAAAAAAGGCGAGCTTCTTCTTGGTGTTTTCAATATGACACCGGTCGAAAGACGAGATTATACGGTCGGGGTGCCTGTAGCAGGTATTTACGAAGAAGTGATCAATACTGAACTTGAGATTTATGGTGGAACGTGGACTAAGGGCAATTCACCACAGAAAACAGTGAAAACAAAGTGGAAAGATTATGACCAGACGCTAAGCTTCACGCTACCAGCCTTAGGAGCAAGTATCTGGAAGGTCAAACGACGCCTAAAATAATTTAGAGCATTCTCATGACGATCATAGAGCAATAATTGCCAGTTGTTTAAGATAAAAAGAAGGAAAATGTATGAAAAATGAAATGTTAGCTCTCATCTTAGCCGGCGGACAAGGAACTAGGCTAGGAAAATTGACACAAAATATTGCTAAACCAGCAGTTCAATTTGGTGGGCGATATCGCATTATTGATTTTGCCTTATCAAACTGCACAAACTCAGGTATTCAACAAGTCGGCGTGATTACCCAGTACCAGCCCTTAGGATTGAACCAGCACATCGGAAATGGTTCTTCGTGGGGGTTAGACGGCATCAATGCTGGTGCAACTATTTTACAACCCTATTCAGCAACAGAAGGCAATCGTTGGTTCCAAGGAACTAGCCATGCCATTTACCAAAATATTGAGTATATTGACAGGATCAATCCTGAATACGTTTTGATTTTATCAGGCGACCATATCTATAAGATGGATTACGACGATATGCTTCAGACTCATAAGGATAATATGGCGAGTTTGACGGTAGCTGTTATTGATGTTCCCCTAAAAGAAGCTAGTCGTTTTGGAATTATGAATACTGATTCTAATGATCGCATTGTTGAGTTTGAAGAAAAACCAGAACATCCAAAATCCACAAAAGCATCTATGGGAATCTACATTTTTAACTGGGAAGCTCTTCGTGAAATGCTGGTCAATGGCGAAAAAAATGGAGTTGATATGTCGGACTTCGGACAAAATGTCATCCCAGCCTACCTTGAATCAGGTGAGCGTGTTTATACCTATAACTTTAAGGGATATTGGAAAGATGTTGGAACCATTGAATCATTATGGGAAGCTAATATGGAATACATCCCAGTCGATAACGAGCTTGACAGTCGTGACCGTTCATGGAAAATTTATTCTAAAAACGAGATTGCACCACCTAACTTTATTTCTGAAAAAGCAGACGTCAAAGATTCATTAGTTGTTGATGGTTGCTTTGTTGACGGGAAAGTATCGCATTCCATTTTGTCAACTAATGTGCAGGTTAGAGAAGGGGCTCATGTCCAAGACAGTTTTATCATGAGTGGTGTTAAAATCGGTAAGGAAGCTCTTATCAAACGTGCTATTATCGGTGAGGGAGCAACCATCGCAGATGGTGTTGTTATCGATGGAACAGATGAGGTTCAAGTTGTAGGATACAATGAAGTAGTGGGGGTACCGAATGAAGATTGATAAATACACAGCCATTTTGGGCAACGCCGTTGGCTACCATGATATGGAAAGTTTGACGAATAATAGACCGCTAGCCAATCTCCCTTTTGATGGGAAATACCGCTTGATTGACTTTCAGTTATCAAGTCTTGCCAATGCAGGTATTCGTAGCGTTTATGGGATTTTCCGTGGGCAAAATATTCGATCGGTATTTGATCACGTACGAAGTGGTCGTGAGTGGGGCTTGAACACTTTGACCAGTCATTACTTCCTTGGTTTTTATAATACTGACGACGAAACAACCATGACGGACAAGGATTATTATAGCCAGATTTTGACCTACCTCAAACGTTCAGGATCAGATCAAACCGTTTATATGTCTTGTGATATCCTATCAAATATTAATATTGAGCAAGTGATTCATCTTCATAACGCTAATAAGCGTCATATCACAGTAGTCTATAAGCGATTAGCTAAAGGAGCTATCTCCTCAGCTAACGAAGTTCTAGCTATTGACGAACACGACAACGTGATTGGCAAACAGAAATTAGAAGATGCAGTAGAGCCTGTTCCGATGTCAGCGGATATCTATGTGGTCAACACTCCTTGGTTGATTGAAAAATTAGAAGAAGAAGCACAAAAAGAAAAACCGCGAAAGATTCGTTACTTACTTCGTGAGTTAATCGTTACAGAGCAAGCACTAGCCTTTGAGTATACAGGTTATTTATCAAATATTACATCCGTAAAATCCTATTACGATGCTAACATGGATATGTTGGACCCTCAAAAATTCTACTCACTTCTTTATTCAAATCAAAAGGTATATACTAAGGTTAAGAATGAAGAATCTACTTATTTTGACCAATCATCTGAAATCAATAACTCTCAGTTTGCATCGGGCTCAGAAATTTATGGACAGGTCAACCACTCTATTGTTTCAAGATCTTGTCACATCGCTAAAGGTAGTCGCATCGACCATGCCCTTATCTTCCCTAAAGTGACCATTGAAGAAGGTGCTGTCGTTGAATATGCCATTATCGATAAAAATGTTACGGTTCCAGCTGGCGTAACGCTTAAAGGGACGATCGAAAAACCATTGGTTATTGGAAAAGGACAAGTCATTACAGGAGATATAATTCAATGAAACTCTTATTTGTAGCGGCAGAGGGTGCTCCCTTTTCTAAAACAGGAGGTCTGGGAGATGTGATTGGTGCGCTCCCCAAGTCTCTTGTCAAACATGGTCACGAAGTGGCTGTCATCTTGCCATACTACGATAGTGTAGCAAATAAATTTGGAGATCAAGTAGAAGACTGTTTTGACTTTACAGTCAATGTCGGTTGGCGCCATCAATACGCAGGAGTAAAGTACATTCAACGCGATGGTGTTCATTTCTTCTTCATTGATAACCAATACTATTTCTTCCGCGGCTCTGTTTATGGTTTTTGGGACGATGGTGAGCGCTTTGCCTTTTTCCAACTAGCTGCTTTGGAATTAATGGAAAAAATCGACTTTATTCCTGACATTCTTCATGTTCATGATTACCATACAGCTATGGTGCCATTTCTATTGAAAGAAAAATACCATTGGATTCAAGCTTATCAAGGTATTAGGACGGTCTTTACGATTCATAATATTGAATTTCAAGGCCAGTTTGGACCAGAAATGCTGGGTGATCTGTTTGGTGTAGGAAATGAACGTTATGAAGATGGTACTCTACGTTGGAATAATTGTCTCAACTGGATGAAGGCAGCAGTTTTGTATGCTGACCGAGTTAGCACAGTATCGCCATCATATGCACAAGAGATTAAAACACCAGCATTTGGTAAAGGCTTAGACCAAATCATGAGGATGGAATCTGGTAAATTATCAGGCATCGTCAACGGTATTGATACTGATTTGTTGAATCCCGAAACAGATCCGCTTATTCCTTACCACTTTTCTAAGGATGACTTGACTGGAAAAGCTAAGAACAAGGCTGTCTTGCAAGAACGCATGGGTCTTCCTGTCAAAGCAGACATACCATTGATTGGTATTGTTTCCCGATTAACAGATCAAAAAGGATTTGATTTGGTTGTTAGCGAATTAGAACATATTTTACAGCATGATGTACAACTCGTTCTTTTGGGAACAGGTTATGCAGATTATGAAAATGCCTTTTCTTGGTTTGCCAGCCAGTACCCAGATAAGTTAGCGGCTAATATCTTGTTTGATCTAGGGCTAGCCCAAGAAATTTATGCGGCGTCAGATCTCTTTCTTATGCCATCAGCCTTTGAACCCTGCGGTTTATCTCAAATGATGGCCATGCGATATGGATCATTGCCGATTGTCAGCCAGGTCGGTGGTTTGAAAGATACGGTAGAATCCTACAATGAATTCACCGGTCAGGGCACAGGTTTTTGCTTCGGTGAATTGACAGGATATTGGTTAACCAAGACGATAGAAAGAGCCTTGCAAGTTTACAGTCAAGATAAAAGAGCTTGGCAGGGGTTACAGCATGAGGCTATGTCACGAGATTTTTCATGGGACACAGCCAGTCTAGCCTATGAAGAACTGTATCAGCAATTACACGAATAAAATAATAAGGAAGTTAGAGGTAATCTGACTTTCTTTTCGCGCTAGCTAGCTATGAAACTATATATAGGTAGAAACTTGTTTTAATGGTCAAATAATGGTCAGTGATGGTTTAAGATTTAGTTCAGGAAACGCTAATAATACTTATTTTCATTGACATCACTATAAAATAGGACTAAAATAGCATGGTAAAAAATTTTAAAGGAGAATTCTATTATGAATTTACAAATTTTGGCACTCGGTCTCGCAGTTATGGGTGTAAGTATCGGTGAGGGGATCCTCGTTGCGAACATTGCAAAATCTGCAGCACGTCAACCAGAAATGTTTAGCAAACTGCAAACATTGATGTTTACAGGAGTTGCCTTTATCGAAGGTACTTTCTTCGTCCTTTTCGCTTTCACTTTCTTTGTCGGAAAATAATCGATTAACAGTGAACTGTAAAAAGGAGGGATAACATTGGGAGAAACACAAAATCCGACAGCAAGCTTTTTAGGTCTTGACTTTGATTTAACGATTCTTGCCATGACTCTCTTAACGGTTTTAATTGTCTTTCTTTTCGTCTTTTGGGCTAGTCGTCATATGACGATGAAACCTAAGGGTAAGCAAAATGTCCTTGAGTGGCTTTATGAGTTTGTTCAAAATTTGATTCGACCAAATGTAGGTGTTTATACAAAAAACTATACTTTTTTGGCATTTTCACTTTTTCTATTTGTTTTAGTAGCCAACAATATTGGTTTGGTAACGAAACTAGGGACAGAAGAATTCAGTTTCTGGACTTCTCCAACATCTAACTTCATGGTAGATTTTACCTTGTCACTCATTGTTGCAGCAATTGTTCATTTTGAAGGTATCCGTAAAAATGGCCTAGGTGGTTATTTGAAGGGCTACCTCACACCAACACCAGCGATGTTGCCAATGAATATTCTTGAAGAACTTACTAACGTTGCTTCTCTAGCGCTTCGGTTATATGGGAATATCTTTGCAGGTGAAGTGGTCATGACCTTGCTTTTACAATTTGCAAATTTAAGTATCTTTACAGCACCGGTGGCCTTTATTCTTAATTTGGCCTGGACTGGATTTTCAATCTTTATTTCATCAATTCAAGCCTATGTGTTTGTCTTGCTATCAACGAAATATATTGGGAACAAGCTAGATACACAAATCGAAGAATAAGAAAGGACAGGTAGAAATGTCTACATTAATTAACAGTACAAGTCTCGGTAATTTTATTATCGTGACTGGGTCATTTATACTCTTGATTGTTCTGATTAAAGTATTTGCTTGGGAACAATTGACAGGTATTTTTGACGAACGTGAGAAAAAAATCGCGGCTGATATTGATGGTGCTGAAGTAGCTCGCGAACAAGCCGAAGCACTGGCTCAACAACGCCAAGATGAATTGGCTGGAGCTCGTACAGAAGCTACTGAAATCATTGAATCTGCCAAAGAGACTGGTAAAAAACAAGAAGCACAAATCCTTGCTGAAGCTCATGAAACAGCAGGACGACTTAAAGATAAGGCTGAAGCTGACATTGCTCAAAGCAAAGCAGAAGCTTTTGCAGGTGTTAAAGACGATGTGGCTGACCTGACAGTTTTATTGGCTGAGAAAATCATGACTAAAGAACTTGATAAAACAGCACAAAGCAAACTGATTGATAACTACCTTGATCAATTAGGAGATGCGTAATGGATAAAAAGACATTAACGTTAGTTGAGAATTACTCAAAAAGCTTAGTTGATGTTGCGGTAGAACATAATCTTATTCGTGAAATCAAAGAAGATTTAATGGCTCTTCTAGAGATTTTTCAATCAACTGACTTGGCTAGAGTGCTATCTCATGACGGTATTAGCCAAACTGAAAAAGCAGCTCTTGTTAGTCAACTTCAAGAAGGAAGCCATGTTTTTGTGAATAACTTCTTAGAAGTCATTAAACAAAATGAGCGCGAGTCGCTTCTTGAAACCATCTTAGCTTCAGCTGTGGAAAAACTTTCAGTGACTGCTGGCGAGTTTCCCTTGGAAATTCAAGTTGCTGACTCTCTTTCAGACGATCAGAAATTACGTTTGAAAGCAGCTGCTGAAAAGAAATTTGCCATTTCAGTTGGTCAAGTGAATGAAGTTATCAATCCAGAGTTGATTGGTGGCTTTATTTTGAAAGCTAATAACAAGATTATTGATACAAGTATCAAATCGCAACTTCAGCAATTAAAAATGAATTTGAAATAGAAAGTGGTGTGACATTTGGCAATTAATGCACAAGAAATTAGCGCTTTAATTAAAAAGCAAATTGAAAACTTCCAGCCAAATTTTGACGTCACAGAAACTGGTAACGTTACTTATGTTGGTGACGGTATCGCACGTGCTCGTGGATTGAATAATGCCATGAGTGGTGAACTTCTCGAATTTTCTAACGGTGCTTTTGGTATGGCTCAAAACTTAGAGTCAAACGACATCGGTATCATCGTCTTAGGTGATTTCAGCACAATTCGTGAAGGTGATGTGGTTAAACGTACAGGAAAAATCATGGAAGTTCCTGTTGGCGAAGAATTGATTGGCCGTGTTGTCAATCCTCTAGGAATTCCAGTAGATGGACTTGGGGAGATTAAAACAAGCAAAACACGTCCGGTAGAAGAAGCAGCACCTGGTGTTATGGATCGTAAATCAGTTTCTGAACCTCTTCAAACAGGTCTTAAAGCTATCGATGCCCTAGTCCCAATCGGACGTGGACAACGTGAACTGATTATCGGTGACCGTCAAACAGGTAAAACATCTGTTGCTATTGATGCTATTTTGAACCAAAAAGATCAAGACATGATTTGTATCTATGTAGCTATCGGTCAAAAGGAATCAACAGTCCGTACACAAGTAGAAACACTTCGTCGTTACGGTGCCCTTGATTACACAATTGTTGTAACAGCTTCTGCCTCACAACCTTCTCCATTGCTCTATATTGCACCTTATGCCGGTGTTGCCATGGGTGAGGAATTTATGTACAATGGCAAGCACGTTTTGATTGTTTACGATGATTTGTCAAAACAAGCCGTAGCTTACCGTGAACTTTCCCTTCTACTTCGCCGTCCTCCAGGACGTGAAGCTTACCCAGGGGATGTTTTCTACCTTCACTCACGTCTTCTTGAGCGTTCTGCGAAAGTATCGGATTCTTTAGGTGGAGGCTCAATTACGGCTCTGCCATTCATCGAAACACAGGCTGGAGATATTTCAGCCTACATCGCGACAAATGTTATCTCAATCACTGACGGACAAATCTTCTTGCAAGAAAACCTTTTTAACTCAGGTATCCGTCCGGCTATTGATGCTGGTTCATCAGTATCACGTGTCGGTGGTTCAGCGCAAATTAAGGCGATGAAGAAGGTTGCAGGAACTCTTCGTTTGGACTTAGCTTCTTACCGTGAACTTGAAGCCTTTACGCAATTTGGATCTGATCTAGATGCAGCCACTCAAGCCAAATTGAACCGTGGACGTCGTACGGTTGAAGTCTTGAAACAACCCCTTCATAAACCACTTCCCGTTGAAAAACAAGTCTTGATTCTTTATGCCTTGACACATGGTTTCTTGGACAGCGTTCCAGTTGAAGATATCTTGAGATTTGAAGAGTCTATGTATTCTTATTTTGACACTCATCACGAAGAAATCTTTGAAACTATCCGAAATACTAAGGATCTACCTGAAGAGTCAGTGTTAGATGCTGCTATTCAAGAGTTTAAAGATCAATCACAATTTAACTAAGAGGAGGAAGCGATATGGCAGGTTCTCTTAGCGAAATCAAGGGAAAAATAGCTTCTACTAAAAAGACTAGTCAAATTACAGGAGCCATGCAGATGGTTTCTGCTGCAAAATTGACCAAGTCTGAGCAAGCTGCTAAAGATTTCCAAATTTATGCTAGTAAAGTTCGCCAAATTACAACTGATTTGATGAAAGCCGAATTATTATCAGGTTCGTCAAATCCCATGTTGATTTCTCGTCCCATAAAAAAAACTGGCTATATTGTGATTACATCTGATAAGGGATTAGTAGGTGGTTACAATTCTACTATCTTAAAATCGATGATGGACACTATCAGTGAATACCATCCAGATGGCAATGGTTTTGAAATCATTGCCATTGGTGGGATGGGGGCAGACTTTTTTAAAGCTCGTAGTATCGATGTTGCCTTTGAACTGCGCGGTTTAGAAGACCAACCTAGTTTTGAAGCAGTGGCTCGTATCATTTCCAAAGCAGTTGAAATGTATAAGAACGAGCTCTTCGATGAACTTTATGTCTGTTATAACCACCATGTAAACAGTTTGACTAGCCAAGTTCGGATGCAGCAAATGTTGCCTATTACGGAGTTAGATGCCAACGAAGCGACAGAAGGTGGAGCATCCTTTGAATTGGAGCCAAATCGTGAAGCTATTTTGGAGCAGCTATTACCTCAGTACACTGAAAGTTTAATTTACGGGGCTATTGTTGATGCTAAAACAGCAGAACATGCGGCAGGTATGAGTGCTATGCAAACAGCAACGGATAATGCCAAAAATGTTATTAATGATTTAACCATCCAATATAACCGTGCTCGTCAGGCAGAAATCACACAAGAAATCACAGAAATTGTAGCGGGTGCAAGTGCCCTTGAATAGTGATGATACTCACTATTTGAAAAAGATAGAACGACATTGCTTTTAATGATGTCGCTCAAAGTAGGAGTTATCCTAAAAATCTAAAAAGGAGAAATACATGAGCTCAGGCAAAATTGCTCAGGTTATTGGTCCAGTTGTTGACGTTGCGTTTGACACTAATGAACCTCTACCTGAGATAAATAATGCACTTGTTGTATATAAAGACAATGAGAAAAAACAAAAAATCGTTCTTGAAGTAGCTCTTGAACTCGGTGAAGGTCTCGTTCGCACTATTGCCATGGAGTCGACTGACGGTTTGACACGTGGCTTAGAAGTTCTCGATACTGGTCGTGCGATTAGTGTACCAGTTGGTAAAGAAACCCTTGGACGCGTCTTCAACGTACTTGGTGATGCTATCGACCTTGAAGAACCATTTGCAGAAGATGCAGAACGTCATCCAATCCATAAGAATGCCCCAACGTTTGATGAATTATCAACATCTACCGAAATTCTTGAAACAGGGATTAAAGTTATCGACTTGCTTGCTCCTTACTTAAAAGGTGGTAAAGTTGGACTCTTCGGTGGTGCTGGTGTTGGTAAGACCGTTCTTATCCAAGAATTGATTCATAATATTGCCCAAGAGCATGGTGGTATTTCAGTATTTACCGGTGTTGGAGAGCGTACCCGCGAAGGTAATGACCTTTACTGGGAGATGAAAGAGTCAGGTGTTATCGAAAAAACAGCCATGGTATTTGGTCAGATGAATGAACCACCTGGAGCACGTATGCGTGTTGCCCTTACTGGTTTGACAATTGCCGAATACTTCCGTGATGTTGAAGGTCAAGACGTTCTTCTTTTCATTGATAATATTTTCCGTTTCACACAAGCAGGTTCTGAAGTTTCAGCCCTTCTTGGACGTATGCCATCAGCCGTTGGGTATCAACCGACCTTGGCAACTGAGATGGGTCAATTACAAGAACGTATCACCTCAACTAAAAAAGGATCTGTTACATCAATCCAAGCGATCTATGTGCCAGCTGATGACTATACTGACCCAGCCCCAGCAACAGCTTTTGCTCACTTGGATTCAACCACTAACTTGGAACGTAAGTTGACACAAATGGGGATCTACCCAGCCGTAGACCCTCTTGCATCAAGTTCGCGTGCCCTTTCTCCTGAGATTGTTGGTGACGAACATTATGCTGTGGCTACTGAAGTGCAACGTGTTCTTCAACGTTACCGCGAGTTGCAAGACATTATTGCTATCCTTGGTATGGATGAATTGTCAGACGATGAAAAGACCCTTGTTGGTCGCGCACGTCGTATTCAATTCTTCCTTTCTCAAAACTTTAACGTTGCTGAGCAATTTACGGGTCTTCCAGGGTCATATGTTCCAGTTGCTGAAACCGTTCGTGGTTTTAAAGAAATTCTTGAAGGAAAATATGATAATCTTCCAGAAGATGCTTTCCGTTCAGTAGGTCCAATTGAAGATGTCATTGAAAAAGCTAAAAAGATGGGTTACTAATGAGGTGATCACATGACAGAAATGACAGTCCAAGTAGTCACACCTGATGGTATTAAATATGCTCATCGAGCTAGTATGGTCGTTGTTGGGACACCAGATGGTGAGATGGGGATTTTACCTGATCACGTTAATATCATTTCTCCCTTAACCGTTCATGAGATGAAAGTTTATCGTGTGGATCAAGATCAAACCATTAACTGGGTAGCTGTTAATGGCGGCATTATCGAAGTAAAAAACAATCAGATTACGATTATAGCTAATTCAGCTGAACGAAAACGTGATATCGATCTAGATCGTGCTGAGCGTGCTAAAGTTCGTGCCGAACGTGAATTGGAACAAGCACAAGAACAACATAAAAGTGCTGACCAAGTCCGTCGGGCTCAAGTTGCTCTGGAGCGGGCTATTAACCGTATCAACGTTGGAAATAAATAAAGGTCCATTGGACCCCGCAGGTTGAAGAAAAAGTCTATTTGGGACAATTTTCTTCAACCTTTTTTCATTTTCGTTAGACAAGTAAGAACCTCAGAAATGGATTAGCGAATCAACATTTCTAATACATTTTGACATTGCTAATCAAGTCTTATACGGTCAACCAGACTATCATTTAGAGGAGGGATGTCCACATGCTAAGATTCGTTAAGCCTTTTTAAGTTGCCTTGCGAAAACGGAAAAGATGTTATCAGTTATTCAGAAACTCCATGTTAAACGGGGGGAATTTGCTTATTTTTCTTTAAAGTGATGAGGGCTCAGTCTTATTTCTTACAGAGATCAAGACTATCGCCTATTATTTTTGAGTGTCGCATGGCAGCAATAAGAATGTGATTATTTTGAGGGCAACAATGAGTAGTCGTTTTTTAGTATCTAGGTAGCGATTTTCTTTTTTGGTAATTTATAAAAAACTGGTATAATAGTTTTATGCAAGTTGTAATGGAGTCTTTGGCTTTGTTGAGCCATATGGTTTTTATAGGTATTTTCTTTCATCTCTTAACACATTTAGTTGACTGGTCAAAAATACTAAAAATGAATCAAGATAATATAGGTCAAGTTAGACTTCTTGTTGTCTTATTGAGTCTTGTGTTTGGTTATATAGCCAGCCGATTTGTTCTTGAAATAATTACGTTAAGTCAAGCTTTTGCAACTATTTTAAATTAGATTTTGGTATTGAAGGATTATGAACAATACTTTGGAGTAACTATGGATAAAATTATTATCGAAGGTGGTCAAACCCGTCTTCAAGGTGAAGTAACAATTGAGGGAGCAAAAAATGCTGTCCTTCCACTTTTGGCTGCAACAATCTTACCTAAAGAGGGAACAACCACTTTAACGAATGTTCCTATTCTGTCAGACGTATTCACGATGAACAATGTTGTCAGAGGTTTGGATATTGCAGTGGATTTTGATGAAGAAAAGAACACTGTCGTCGTTGATGCTCAAGGCGATATTTTGGACGAAGCACCTTATGAATATGTTAGTCAAATGCGCGCTTCAATCGTCGTTTTAGGACCGATTCTTGCTCGCAGTGGGCACGCTAAAGTATCTATGCCTGGCGGTTGTACGATTGGTAGTCGCCCAATTGACCTTCACTTGAAAGGCCTTGAAGCGATGGGAGCTAAAATCACTCAAACAGCGGGTGATATTACGGCGACCGGTAAGCTTCACGGTGCTCGTATTTACATGGACTTTCCTTCCGTTGGAGCCACTCAAAACTTGATGATGGCTGCTACCCTAGCCGAGGGGACAACTGTTATCGAAAACGCTGCTCGTGAACCTGAAATTGTTGATTTAGCCCTTTTACTGGATAAAATGGGCGCTAACATTAGAGGAGCAGGTACTGAGGTCTTAACGATCACTGGGGTTGAGAAACTGCATGGGGCTGAACATCAGGTGGTTCAGGATCGAATTGAAGCTGGTACTTTTATGGTTGCGGCTGCCATGACTTCCGGTGATGTTTTAGTTAAGGATGCTGTCTGGGAACATAATCGCCCCCTTTTGGCAAAATTGATGGAAATGGGTGTTGACGTAACTGAAGAAGCAGCAGGTATTCGTGTTAAATCAGATGTTTCTAAATTGACACCAGTAACAGTGAAAACATTGCCACATCCAGGTTTTCCGACCGATATGCAGGCTCAGTTCACTGCACTTATGGCTACTGTTAAGGGTGAGTCTACGATGATTGAGACCGTTTTTGAGAATCGTTTTCAACACCTAGAAGAGATGCGTCGTATGGGGCTTCATTCTGAAATTCTTCGAGACACAGCCCTAATCCATGGTGGACAAGGTCTTCAAGGGGCACCCGTTATGTCGACAGATCTTCGTGCTAGTGCAGCCCTCATTTTGACAGGGATGGTTGCCAAGGGAACAACAACAGTTGGAAAACTAACTCATCTAGATCGTGGTTATTATCAGTTCCATACCAAATTAGCTAAGTTAGGCGCTAACATTCGTCGCATTTCAGAGGATTAAGATGAAACAACGGATTTTATATGTTTTAAAACAATATTTATTTATCATTGTCGTTGGCGCCTTATGTTTACTATTCTTAGCGTTAGGCATGGTAATTGGTTACGGCGTCATTGGTGATGGTAAAGATGCTTTCTCAATTCTATCGCTGGATAAATGGCAAGAGTTGATTGCTAAATTTAAGATAAAGTAGGCTTGTCCTACTTTTTTCATGGAATGGAGTTTTATGGCAAAACCTTATTATTCAAAAAAGTCGTCTAAATCAGCTATTTCTCTTTTAGCTGTAATTCTCACCTTAGTTTTAGGGCTTGTTGCTGGGAATGATAAACTTTCGGACGATAATCCTTTAAAACAGTTAGCACAAGTCGTCACGAATGCGTCAAATCAGGAGAAGGCGAGTTCTAATGGCTCAAGTGCCAATGATTTAACACCGAGCCAAACACTGGCACAATCTGTTTTAACCCCTTCTGTCAAAACGTCATTGGGTTCCAATATTAAATGGAATGGAGCAGGAGCTTTTATCATAAACGATAATAAAACCAACTTAAATGCCAATGTGTCGAGTATACCTTATGTTGATAATAAAACAAAACAAGTTCAAGGAGAAGTTGTTCCGACTGTGGCTAATGCTATGCTTTCCAAACAAAGTCGTCAGTATCGCGATCGTGCAGCAACAGGAAATGGTTCGACCTCCTGGAAACCAGCTGGTTGGCATCAGGTTCATGGTTTGTCTGGCGGATACGATCACGCTATTGATAGAGGCCATTTGATTGGCTATGCGCTTGCAGGTAATATAAAAGGTTTTGATCCTTCAGCAAGTAACCCTAAAAATATTGCCGTTCAAACGGCTTGGTCAAATCAAGCAAGAAGCCATGCGTCGACCGGTCAAAATTATTTTGAGACACAAATTCGCCGTGCATTGGATAATAATAAGCGAGTTCGTTACCGTGTTACTCTGGTTTACGATGGCGATAATATTTTGGCATCAGGATCACATCTTGAGGCAAAATCCAGTGATGGTAGTTTGGAATTTAATGTTTTTGTCCCCAATGTTCAACCAGGCATTACCTTGAATTATAGAAATGGACAGGTGACCGTTAATAACTAATTTAGTGGTTAATTAACGAACTGGCACTTGTTTAAGTGTCAGTTTTTTGATACACTGTTAGTAATTGAATATGTGTCTGTGAGACTAGTAATCTTAGGAAACTTGCCAGGGAATGAAGAGCGTGACTGGAACTCTTCTAAAGGGGAATAGGACGAATTCACTCATGTTAAAGACTATGAAATTAAGGTCTACTCAAGTAGATAAAAGTCGGATGGTACCGCGTGTCAACGCTCCGTTAAGAGAGCATTGGCACGTTTTTTTGTATTTGAAGACTACCTTAAAGATTCATTTTTACCACTGATACGCAATAACAATTAAAAACAGGCTGGGTGATGTTGATATCAATAGAACTGAGGTTCGTCATATCAAGTTGACAAGATCTGATTTTATTTGTCGAATTGTATTAATTACTGATGAAAGGAAGGTTTGGTTACAGTCATCGTTTGACTGCAATTGAACAAGAGCCCAAACAGTCAGAGTGTGGCAGTCTAATAGACTTGTTTCTCTCTTGCTATCTAAGGCTCAAAGTATTTGTATTTATGGATTTACAAGCTAAATTAGAAGAGTTGAAAAACTCAACGCAGGCTAGATTGAAAGAATTGAACGGAGATCACTCCAAAGAATTACAAGACTTGCGTGTACAAGTTCTTGGGAAAAAAGGATCTTTGACAGAATTACTCAAAGGGCTAAAGGATTTATCAAATGACTTGAAACCTGTTGTGGGAAAACAAGTTAACGAAGTCCGTGACGTCTTGACAAAAGCTTTTGAGGAACAAGCTGAAATTGTTCAAGCGGCTAAAATCAAGGCACAGCTAGAGTCAGAAACACTTGATGTTACCCTACCAGGCCGTCAAATGGCCTTGGGTAACCGTCACATCTTGACGCAAACCAGTGAAGAAATTGAAGATATTTTTATCGGTATGGGGTATCAAGTTGTGGATGGTTATGAAGTTGAAAAAGATTACTATAATTTTGAACGCATGAACTTGCCAAAAGATCATCCCGCTCGTGATATGCAAGATACGTTCTATATCACAGAAGAAATCTTGCTCCGTACCCATACGAGTCCAGTTCAAGCACGTACGATGGATGCGCATGACTTCAGCCAAGGCCCGCTTAAAATGATTTCTCCAGGACGTGTTTTCCGTCGCGATACGGATGATGCCACTCACTCACACCAATTCCACCAAATTGAGGGTCTGGTTGTTGGAGAGAATATTTCAATGGCTGACCTCAAAGGGACACTTGAATTAATTAGCCAAAAGATGTTTGGTGCTGACCGCAAGATTCGTCTTCGCCCATCCTACTTCCCATTTACAGAACCATCTGTTGAGGTTGATGTTTCTTGCTTCAAGTGTGGCGGTGAAGGGTGTAACGTTTGTAAGAAAACGGGTTGGATTGAAATTCTTGGTGCCGGTATGGTTCACCCAAGTGTTCTTGAGATGTCCGGTGTTGATTCGGAGAAATACTCTGGTTTTGCCTTCGGTTTAGGTCAAGAGCGTGTAGCCATGCTTCGCTACGGTATCAATGATATTCGTGGATTCTACCAAGGAGATACCCGTTTCTCAGAACAATTTAAAAGCTAAACGTATTGATATTTCTAAGAAATGATTGATATAGAAAGAATACATAGCTTTCTAATGGCGCCGTAGTTAAGTAAAGGAAGTGGCCGTGCCTAATATTAAAATAGAACCCATCTCATCACATCAAGTAGAAACGCTTCGTCAACTGGCGATGGATACCTACAGAGAAACCTTCGGACATGATACGACAGAAGAACAACTTCAAGCTTTTTTTAATAAAAATTATCATCTAGATGTCTTAAAAGCAGAATTATTATCTGATGAATCTGATCATCGCTTCGTTTATGTTGATGACCAGCTAGCTGGTTATCTCAAGGTCAACTGGGGTTCACAGCAGACAGAGCAGGAGTTGGATAATGCTTTTGAAATCCAACGCATTTACATTCTCAAAGCTTTTCAAGGGTATGGTTTAGGTAAAAGATTATTTGAACTAGCTTTGGAAATAGCTGAATCAGGTGACTTTGAATGGGCCTGGCTAGGTGTCTGGGAGCATAGTATTAAGGCTCAAAACTTTTATGCAAAATATGGATTTGAAAAGTTCGCAGAGCACGCCTTTGTCGTCTCAGAAACCAAAGTGGATACTGATTGGTTATTAAGAAAACGATTGAAATAGGCTGCTGATTATAGTCAAATGAATTAGCTTTCAGACAAGGGACACAAAGATGCAGACAGTACTCGCGTACGGCAAGTCGAAAGTGACGATGTATCAAAGTTAATTCAAAATACTATAAAACGACAATAACAGAAAAATACTTGAATAAGATGCAACAGACTTTCCATAAGTCTTCAATATTAAAATCAAAAACGAAAGGATTGCTTGGTTAGACTGAACCGAGCAAGGGATTCCACTTTTGGCAAACTTGTCTGCTTAATGAAGATAGGCAGATGACATTGATAAAGAGTTGTTGAAAAAGAGTCCCAAAATAGCTTAATTATGTTAGTTTCTTATAAATGGCTAAAGGAGTTAGTGGACATTGATGTGCCATCTTCTGAATTAGCTGAAAAAATGTCAACGACAGGTATTGAGGTTGAAGGTGTAGCAACACCTGCTGAAGGCTTGTCTAAATTAGTGGTGGGACACGTTATCTCATGTGAGGATGTTCCAGAAACGCACTTGCACCTATGTCAAGTGGATACAGGGGATGGGGAACCTCGTCAAATTGTCTGTGGCGCACCAAATGTTACCTCAGGGATTAACGTTATTGTTGCTGTGCCGGGCGCACGTATTGCCAATAACTATAAGATTACAAAAGGAAAAATTCGCGGGATGGCATCTCTTGGAATGATCTGCTCACTTCAAGAATTGGGATTACCAGAAGCTATTATTCCTAAAGAGTTTTCGGAAGGTATTCAAATTCTTCCAGAAGATGCTGTTCCCGGCGACAGCATCTTCCCCTACCTTGGTCTGGATGATGAAATCATCGAGCTTTCCATTACTCCAAATCGTGCTGACGCCCTTTCAATGCGTGGTGTTGCTCATGAAGTGGCTGCTATTTACGGCAAAAGTGTGAATTTCCCAGAGAAGTCAGTGACAGAATCCTCCAAAGCAGCGAAAGACGTTATTGATGTGGCTATCGCATCTGATAAGGTCATGACCTACGCTAGCCGTGTGGTTGAAAATATAACAGTAGCACCAAGTCCCCAGTGGCTGCAAAACCTCCTCATGAATGCCGGAATCCGTCCTATCAACAATGTTGTTGATGTGACTAACTACATTCTGCTCTACTTTGGACAACCCATGCATGCCTTTGATTTGGATAAGTTTCAAGGTAATCAAATCCTGGCACGTGATGCTCGTGATGGTGAGAAATTAGTAACTCTTGATGGTGAAGAACGTGACTTGACAGCTGATGATATCGTTATTACAGTAGCTGATCAACCAGTCGCTCTTGCTGGTGTCATGGGTGGTAAAGATACTGAGATTGATAACTCTTCTAAGACTGTCGTCCTTGAGGCAGCTGTTTTCGAAGGTAAATCTATCCGTAAAACGTCAGGTCGTTTAAACCTCCGCTCGGAGAGCTCATCTCGTTTTGAAAAGGGGATTAACTATGATACAGTGACAGAAGCTCTTGACTTTGCAGCAGCTATGCTTGAAGAATTAGCTGGTGGAACAGTCCTAGCGGGTCGTGTTCAGGCAGGTTCTGTACCAACTGATTCAGTTGAAGTTTCAACAAGTTTGGACTATGTCAATATTCGCTTGGGAACCGCTTTGACTTATTCAGATATTGAAAATGTCTTTGCTAAACTTGGTTTTGGTTTATCAGGGTCAGCAGAAAAATTCACTGTTTCTGTTCCTCGCCGTCGATGGGATATCAGTATTCAAGCTGATTTGGTTGAAGAAATCGCCCGTATTTATGCTTATGACAAATTGCCAACAACGCTTCCAGAAACGTCTGGAACAGCAGGTGCTTTGACAGCTACTCAGAAATTGCGTCGTAAAGTGAAAACATTAGCAGAAGGAGCTGGTTTAACAGAAGTGATTTCCTATGCTTTGACAACACCTGAAAAAGCGACAGCTTTTACTGCTAAACCTAGCCATTTGACAGAGTTGATGTGGCCAATGACAGTCGATCGCTCTACCCTTCGTCAAAATATGACGTCAGGGATGTTAGATATTGTCGCTTATAATGTGGCTCGCAAGAACAAAAATCTTGCTCTTTATGAAATTGGTAAAGTCTTTGAACAAACTGGAAATCCAAAAGAAGACCTTCCAAATGAGGTTAACACCTTTGCTATGACCTTGACTGGCCTTGTTGCGGAGAAAGATTTCCAAACAGCAGCGACTCCGGTGGACTTTTTCTATGTCAAAGGTGTTATTGAAACTATTTTTGATCATCTTGATTTGGATGTGACTTATGTCCCAGAAAAAAATATGACTAATATGCACCCAGGTCGTACAGCAGCTATCGTATTGGCTGGTGAAACAATTGGTTTTGTCGGACAAGTGCACCCACAGACTGCTAAAGATTTTGATATTCCAGAAACTTATGTAGCTGAGCTTAATTTGACGGCTATTGAAGCAGCATTGACAAACGATTTAGTCTATAAAGACATCACAAAATACCCTGCCGTTTCTCGAGATATTGCTTTGCTATTGAACCAAGAAACAAGCCATCAAGAAATTGTTGATGTTGTTGAGAATGTTGGTGTTAAACGTCTAACAGCTATCAAACTCTTTGACGTTTATGCAGGTAACAATATTGAATCGGGTAAGAAATCCATGGCTTACAGCTTGACTTTCCAAAATCCCAACGATAACCTAACGGATGAAGAGGTAGCTAAGTACATGGACAAAATTACAAAAGCTCTAACTGAAAACCTTGGAGCAGAAATTCGATAAACAATTAAGCTCAAGTCTAAGGCTTGAGCTTTTGGATATTAGAAAAGAGGTTATAAATGTATCAAACTAAAGTAAAAGGCGATAAGCTTTATCATTCAGTATCAGAAGGCTATGGTGCTCCTATTGAGCTCTTTGGTTTTCCTAAAGATGGTGAGACGCCGATGAGCTTGGTTAATATTGCACTAGCTTCATGTGTGACCATGTGTGTTCAAGGGTATTTTGCTCGTTTTCATCAAGAGACGGTGGTAGCTAGTCTGGTTGATTCATCTTATGATGAAGGTCACTTTAACGTGCTTATAGGTATTGATCACAGCTTAGATGATAAGATGATTGGTGATATTTTGGCCTACATAGATGACCAATGCCGCGTTAAGAGCATCCTTCGAGACGACTTGATTTATAATATCCGTTTAGTAGAAAATCGCGACCTTTAGACTTAAGGATAATAAATGAGATTATCAAAACTGTAAGTAATAGTATCATCGCAGTAACACGTTCATACATTAAAACATCTCTTTGAAGATACTGGTTGGTCTTTATAAAAGCTGAGTCAGTTAAAAAATGGATTTAAAGCTTGGATGATATTGGGTGATACAAAGAGGCTATCCTTCAGAAAAGAATAAAAAGAACTTCGCCTGAAGTTCTTTTTATTCTTTTTCAGCTTCTTCTGAAGCAGCGCTTGTTGAAGAGGAATCGGCAGTAGCTGTTTCTTCTGGATTTAGCTGCATGTAACTTGGTGCTTTAAAGAAATCTTGTGTTGATTTGTTACCGTGTCTGCTATAGATGCTTGTCGACTTGTCACCCAGCTTTTTCTCAAGAGACTTCATAGTTTTCAGCGAGTCAATATAGGAAATGTTGCTAGAGTCAACTTTTTTAAGATTGTTATCTTCATCAAAGCGTAATAAATCACCAGTTTGGACTGCATCGCTCATTTTAAGCTGTTTGGCAACTTCCTCACGGATTTGTTTGTTCGTCTCCTTGGTTGATTCATCAGGGTTTGTGATGAGTTCACCGGTTTGGGTATTATATAACTTACCATCGTAGCTAGTGTACTCAGGTGTCACATAGGTACCAGATGTTCTGAAGGCAACAATTTGTTTATTCTCTGGTGAGAGGAGATTTTGTCCCAACTGAACATACTTAGAATTGTCAATACCAAGTAAAGGCAGAAGGGTTGGTAGATTGTCGACTTCACCACCATAGGTATCACTGATAAATCCTTTATCCATACCAGGGATATGAATCATGTAAGGAACACGTTGTAACATAGCATTATCATACTCTGACCACGTTTGAGGGTCCTTACCGAGTAACGGTGCAAGGCTTGTGTTACGAGAATTAGAAATTCCGTAATGATCTCCATACAGAATGAAAACGGAATTATCGTAAACACCAATAGCTTTCAAGTATTCAAAGAAAGCTTTCAAGGAAGAGTCCAAATAGTTGGCAGTGGAGAAGTAACCATTGATAGTTTCATCATCTGTTTGAGCTAGTGGGAAACCTTGTTCCTCATCTTCGCCAGCTAAGCTGGTGTAGGGGTAGTGATTGGTGACAGTGATGAATTTAGTGTAGAAGGGCTGTTGCATATGCTCAAGATATCTAATGGAATCAGAGAACATGTGCTTATCATTTAAACCATATTGGAAAGAATTGGTTTTGGTCAATTTTTGGAAATAAGATTCATCAAAGAAGTAGTCATATCCCCATTGTTTATAAGCATTGTTACGGTTCCAGAAGGTACCTACATTACCGTGGAAAACGGCACTGTCATAGTTGCCATTTTGTTTCAAAATATTAGGAGCGGCATACTGTGTATTGTCACCACCGTAATTAACCATAAATGAGCCACTATTTAACCCAAAGAGGGAGTTTTCCATCAGGGTTTCAGCATCAGATGTTTTACCAGCCTTAACTTGATGGAAAAAGTTGGAAAAAGCAAAGGTTTCTTTTGAATGATAAAGTGAATTGATAAAAGGCGTGACCTCATGCTCTTTACCATCGACATTTAGCTTGTAGTCAATCAAGAACTGTTGGAAACTCTCAAGGTGAATGACAATGACGTTACGCCCTTTGGCAATACCGTAATAATCAGGATTAGGGGCCGTGTATTGTTCTTTGACATACTCTTTTACAGCTGTTAATTCTTCGGCGGTGGCCCCGCTACGCTCTTTTTCTGCTTGGTAAGCTTGATTACCACTATAAGCAGAAAAAGCAGGAAGACCGAGCGCTCTGACTAAATAGAAGTTAGAGAAACCACGAGATAACAGCTCTGGCCGGTCAATTTCAGCTAGGAATAAATTGGCTGAGAAGAATAAACCAGATAAGGCAGTTACGGCAAAACTAGCTCTCTTATTAAAAGGACGATCGTCTTTCGTAACTAGCTTTTTGAAAAAGAGATAGCCCAGTAAGATAAAGTCAATCACATAAAAAAGATCTGTGATGCGAATGAGATTAAGAGCAGAATCACCTAAACCAGCTGCTGCTTTACTACTTCCAAGCATCGTAGAAACTGTAATAAAGTCTGAAAATTCACGGAAGTAGAAGGCGTTTGCGATGACTAGAATGGTCAATAATATATAGATAATCCAGCTAATCGCGTAAAAGAATCTTGTTTTTTTAATGTAAAGTGCTAACCCAATAAGAAGCAATCCAACTGGAATCGGATTGATAATTGTTAGAAAGGTTTGATAAAAATTTTCAATGTTAAGCACAAAGTCGATGTTGTAAGCCCAGAGGGTTTTCAACCAATAAAAAAACAATAGGGTAAGGACAAATCCCAAGCGGGTACTCATCACTTTTAGTATTGTATTGATAATTTTTTTCACAACAATTTCGTTCCTTGTTTATTTTCCTAAATAAAGAATCTCAAGTCTCATTATAACATAAATTAAAAAGAGGTCACAAATAGAAGCTGTTCACGACAAACGCATGAAGAAACCATCGTTTTCAGATAACAGTTTCATAAAATAAGTTTGACCCCTTTGCTATACTAAAGATAGTGGAGGATTTTGTTATGAATGAGATACTAGATTTCTTGATAGGTGTTCGCGATGACAGAGAAGCATGGAAAATTAAACACCGCTTATCAGATATTGTATTGCTTATTTTCTTCGCACGCCTATCAGGTGCAGAATATTGGGACGAAATCGAGGAGTTTGGAAATGCCTATGAGTCTTCCTTGCGAACTGTGTTGGAGTTAGAAAATGGGGTTCCGTCTCACGATACGCTACAACGTGTCTTTGCCACCCTAGATCCTCAAGTTCTAGTAGAAGTGACGCAGATGTGGT